>JBEKSX010000036.1:0-49309 GCA_049516635.1 Ignavibacteria bacterium
GGCGGGAAGTTCAAGTATAAAGAAACGGTAAACCCATAAAAGGTGGCGCAGGTGAAGTAAGAAGTATGCTCTATCTCGCGAAAGAGCTGAGATACATCGACGAATCCATTTTTAAAGAAATGTTTGAACTTAGTACTTCGATATCGAAAATGTTATCCGCACTTATTAAAACTTTATGAACCTGATGAACTTTATAAACCTTACTAACCACTAATGACCGAATTTGTTCAGCAGCTCTTCAACGGATTATCACTCGGAAGCATTTATGCCCTGATCGCACTCGGTTATACGATGATATACGGTATCCTGCGGTTCATAAATTTCGCCCACGGCGATGTTTTTATGATTGGCGCATTTTCGGGATATTACCTTGCAATACTGTTCGGTTTTTCATCTACCTCGGGAGCGGCTTCTATTTTGCTTGCTGTAGTTATAATGCTGTGTTCGATGATAATCTGTGCTGTATTGGGCTTTACCATCGAAAAGCTCGCGTACAAACCTCTCCGGGCAATGCCCAAGCTGACCATCCTCATCACAGCGATCGGTGTTTCTTTGTTCCTCGAATATACCGGACAGCTCGTTTTCGGTGCCGATCCGAAGTCATTCCCCACATTGGTGAATAATGTGCCTGTTTTCCAGATCAGCGGCGCAGTCATATATTCCAACCCTATTGTAGTGCTCATCACTGCACTGCTACTGATGCTGATTCTCAGGTTCATAGTAAGAAATACCAAACTGGGAACGGCAATGAGAGCTGTTTCTTTTAATCCCACAGCTGCCAGCCTGATGGGTATTAATATCAATGCTGTGATAAGCTTTACATTCATCGTAGGTTCAGCACTCGCCGCAGCGGCGGGGATATTGTTCGGATTGAACTACCCGAAAATTGACCCTCTCATCGGAATACTTTACGGTCTGAAAGCATTTGTAGCAGCTGTACTCGGCGGAATCGGAAATATTCTCGGCGCTGCTCTCGGCGGCATGATAATAGGTTTGGTCGAAACTTTCGTTTCCGGATATATATCCTCAACTTACAGGGACGCAATTGCATTTGCGATTCTCATATTAATACTCCTGTTCAAACCAACCGGTTTGCTCGGCAAAAAGGAAATAGAAAAGGTCTGATAAATTATACGCTGATGAATGCGTAAGATATATTTTATTATTTTCTTTTCGACAGTTTTAACCGTTTACGGACTCGTCAACTACTACATTTTCAGAACCGGCTGGTTCGCTCTTCCGCCTGATTTCTCTATAAAGTTAATTTATACGATCATCTTTCTTTTTGTGTTTCTTTCCTTCCTTGCAGGGAGATTCCTAGAAAGAAGACAAATTTCATGGCTCAGTTCACTACTGGTCTGGTTAGGTTCGTTCTGGCTTGGTGCGATGGTCTATTTCTTCTTCATTATTGTTTTCTTAGATCTAGTCCGTCTGATAAATTACATTTTCCCCTTCTTCCCTGCTTTCATCTATTCAGATTATGAACGAACAAAACTCATCACTGCAGTAATCTCCATGATTATCGTATGTATTACCATTGTCATCGGTTTCATCAACTCATTGCATCCTGTGGTCACGAACCTCGATATTTCAATTAAGAAGGTTGTACAAGATGTCAAAGAATTAAATATAGCCGCAGCTACCGATATCCATCTCGGTACTATCATCTGTAAATCGAGACTTGAGAAAATTGTTGATAAAATTAATTCCCTTAACCCCGATATTATCTTCCTGCCGGGTGACGTGGTGGATGAAGATGTTGGTCCCGTGATTAAACAGAATCTTGGTGAAACGCTAAAGAAACTCAACGCGAAAATAGGAATTTTCGGAATTACCGGCAACCACGAATATATCGGCGGTGCAGAGAAAGCATGCAAATACCTTGAAGAACACCGCATATTCATGTTAAGGGACAGTTACGTCAGGATAGATAACACATATTACATCGTCGGCCGTGAAGACAGAAGCATAAAAGGATTCACCGGCAAACTGAGAAAACCGCTCGAAGAAATTTTACAGGATGTTGATAAAAGCTACCCTGTTATCCTGATGGATCACCAGCCGATTCATCTTGAAGAAGCCATGAGAAATAACGTAGATTTCCAAATATCGGGACATACTCACCATGGTCAGCTCTGGCCCTTCAATTACATCACGCGTAAAGTATACGAATTAGACCGCGGCTACAAAAAGATGGGCGAGACGCATTATTTTGTTTCCTGCGGCGTGGGAACCTGGGGACCGCCAATGAGAACCAACTGCAGACCGGAGATACTAAATATTAAACTTAAGTTTAGCTGAAATCTCTACAAACAACGATGGTCATTTTTTTGTGTCATTCCCGCCCGCTTGCAGCGGGTAAACTCTCCGAAGGAGTCCTTTGGACCAGCAGAAATCCAGTGCTGAACCCCCCTAAAACCCCCTTTCCCGCCTTCGGACGGGCTGGCTGCTAGGGGGGATTAGTTTGTCATTGCGAGCTTAGCGTGGCAATCGCTGACATACAAAATGACAGGATGAAAATGTGAAGAAATAACAAATATTCATTGTACACCCCACCGGGTAACTTAAGTTACCCCTTGACCAAAAAAGCTTTAAAATTTTACAGTAAACCCTACTTTTTGAAAATTTAAGTTAGGGTAACTTAGTTACCTCCATGTTAACTCACCATAGTAATGTAACACACCCCTTTATCCCCTCTCGAGAGGGGAATTTCATGCAGCGTCAAGTTCGTGATAGTACGCGTCAAGCTGTGATCTGACACGACCCTTATTCTTCACAGTAAAATAGAGACAACGTTACAAAAACAACAAATTTATATGTTATTGTTATTTAGGAATTTATAAAGAGGGTACACCCCCCATTACTTAAGTAATCTTAAGTAATCAGGTTGCTCGGAATCGCCATTTTTTGACTGGTTAAGTAATGACTACTTGGACTACCCTTAAAATACGTGACGTTGCGACAGAGACTAATTAAATTCGGATTTGTTAAAAGAACACTCAGAAACACTAAATTTTTCAATATTACAAATATAATATATTAATCTGCAAAAATCAAGGCAAAAATTTTGGGTAGTTGATGAAAGCAGGGAATAATAAAAAGCGAAATGTGAAAGGTTTTTGCTCTTTCTCTTAACATTTCTATACTCTCATCCCCCTACCCCCTTCGAAGGGGGAAATAACCGTCAAATATTACACGTTTTTGAAATATACAAGGTATGAATAAAAAAGCCCGAAATGAATTCAGGCTTTTTTTATCTAAGCAGCCCACGGTTTTAACCGTGGGTCATGTGAAAGTTTTTTCGAAACCGTTTCAACGGTTTATTTATTTGGTCATTATTTTAAAAACCAACTGAAACCGTTAAAACGGTTGAGTAAAGAAACGATTCCCATACCCATAGCTAAATCCGCCACGGCGGAATGGGCTACTCTATAAATTCAAAATGCGTACATCTGCGGGAACATAACATTTGACATGGAATTCTAATTCACACTTGGGTTTTCGGGGAAGCTTGCGAGTATTGCGAATTTTTTGCCCATCTTCTTCAATGTCTCGGTCCAAAGCTTATCGGGCTCATCGGAAAAAATATTCTCCGCTGATGCCGAGGTCACTATCCATGAGTTTATCTTCAGCTCGTCCTCGAGCTGTCCCTCCGACCAGCCGGAATAACCGATAAAGAATATAAAATCTTCGGGCTTCACCTGTTTTGACTCTATCAATAATCTCAGTATCTCAAAGCTCCCACCCCAGAATAATCCGGGCAAAATTTCGGTGCTGTCTTCTATAATGTCACCGGCACGGTGAATAAACTGAAGCGTGTTCACCTGTACCGGTCCTCCGTAAAAAACGGGGGCATCAAATTCGGGAAAATCATCTACAAGCTGGCTCATTTTAAATTGAGTGGGTTTGTTCAATATAAAGCCGATGGAACCTTCTTCGCCGTGCTCGCTGAGAAGAATTATTGTCCGCTTAAAGTTCGGGTCGTTCAGAAAAGGCTCCGAAATGAGTATTTTACCTTTTGCAGGTTCTTCATTAGCCATAATATAATCCTAAAACAATATAATTTTTAATTGAGGAATTAGAAATATAATAATTTGATGCAGCATTCATTATCTCACACATATTTCATTCTAACAAGTTTATATCTTTTTATAATATTTTCTAAAAAGATTAATTATGAATCAAACAAATAGAATTTATTTTGCTCATAACCCCCCTCGAATCCCCCCTTTAATTAAATGGAACATCCGGCTCTGTCGGAGGGGGGACAAAGGGGGGTTTTGGTTACGAATTAGAAATAACATAATTTATTGCTGCTTTCACTACCTCAAATATAAAATGTAGTAAGAACTTTCCGTAGCTATATTTCCTATGAATTGGATTCCCGCTGGAGTTTACCCGGCTCAGCCGGGCGGGAATGACAAAAGGACATTTTATTTCAAATGCAGATATTCTTCAAGATGTTCTATCAATTCAATCTGCGTATCTTTGATCTTTTTCCTGGCAATATCAGCGGGAAAAAACTCAGCTTTGTCTATTTCAAGAAAGGTCATTTTCTTTCCGGAACGCAGAGGCCATTCCATTTCGAAAGTATTGCTTTTGTTTACCTCATAGGGTTCTTCATTTCCTTCGAAAGCCCATGCGAACACTGTTTTCCCGCCTTTCTGGACTATCGACCCTAATGGTATGTACGGTTCGGATGAGACTAATCCCGTCTCCTCATGGAATTCCCTTATAGCAGTATCCAGCAATTCTTCACCGTTATCTATCTCTCCTTTGGGTATGCTCCAGTACCCTGCATCTTTGCTTTTAAAAAAAGGACCGCCCGGATGTGCAAGCAAAACTTCTAATGTATGATTTTTGATCCTGTACATCAGAAGTCCCGCACTTATTCTGTTCTGCATTTCGAATTATTCCCTGTAATATTTCAACAACTGAGAAATAATATCGTTAATTCCGAAATATTTTTCAACTCGTTTCCTGCCCGCTTTGCCCAGTTCATACCGTGAGTCCTGATTCTCTGCAAGCTGTTTGATAGCTTCGGCAAGAGCTTTATAATCTCCCGGTGGTACCAGGATGCCCGTAACTTTATCTATAACAATATCCGGCACACCTGCACTTCTGCACGCTATCACCGGTAGTTGCGAAGCCATTGCTTCCAGAAGCATAAAACCGAACGATTCTTCGTGCGAAGGAAAAACAAAAATATCAAGAGCAGCCATCATTTCAGGAATGTTATTTATAAATCCCGTAAAATGAAGAATATCGTTAATGTTAAGTTCACCAGCCAGGCGGCGAATTTTATTTTCGTAGTTTTCTTCGCCGTAACTCGCATTTCCAATCACCAGGTATGTAATATTTCCCTTGATCAAATCTTTCAAATAATTTACAGCCGATAAAAATTCTTCATGACCCTTGCCGGGGGTCATTCTTCCTGCCATACCGACCACGATAGAATCATCGGAAATATTGAATTTTTTTCTAACCGCTGCTTTATTAAAAAGCTCTTTACCATATTTCTCCAATGAGATCCCGGGATGAAGTACGCGTATAACATCACTCTTAACGGGACATGACCTGAGTACACTTTCTTTTACATAATTTGATATTGCAAATATCCCGTCTACATTCCTGTATAAAAATCTATGAAAAATATCCCGTTTGCTCACTCCGCTCCCCATATGCTTGGTAAAAAACAGTTTCGGCTTAACATGGGAAAACTTGATAGCAGGGACTAAAGTCCATAGATCATGGGAAAGATGTGTATGAATTACTTCAAATCCTCCGGTTGATATTTTCCTTGCGATTCTGCAGATCAATGCAGGAGCAAAAAACCCGCTTCCGTATAACGGCAGTATTGGAAGTCCCTTTTCTATCGCTTTTTCGGAAAGTGTTGAATTTTTTCGGCAAAGAATAGTGATATCATGCCCTGATTCTTTTAATTCGCAGGATGTCCTGAGAGTGAACATTTCCAAACCACCCCAGGAACTCGAACCGCAGGACTGAAGTATTTTCATAAATATTATTTGTGTATATATACAAATTTACTAACTCTTATTTTAACATTTTAAGCATTTTTTAAAGAATTTATAAAAAAACGCAATAATCAATTGATAATATTCAATATTATAATTTGCTGACGTAGAGCAAAATTGATCAAATTCATGAAAAAAGATGAAAATAATAACAATTCAAATATAACGTATTTCGCTAACTTAAATATGGTATTGTATATATACTCTGTATCAGTTAACTTGTATTCTAAATTCAGGGTGAATTATACATGTTTTCTCTCAAAACGATTATCAAATTAGAATGAGGGTCTTTTTATACCTGAAGTTCTTATTTTTGTACGGTTTTATTTTTTAGTTGGAATTAAATTGCACTGTATTTTGCACTTGTAAACATTGAATTTTAATTTCCATTGAAATTATTAAAGGATAATTATATAATATACATTCGGCAGAATTTCCTAATGAACCGGAGAATCAGTTAGATGGCACCGCCTAAAATTCTGGTTGTAGAAGATGAAGGGATAATAGCCCAGGATATAAAGAACTGCCTTGAGAACTTAGGGTATACAGTTCCTGAAGTTGTATTTACCGGAACGGAAGCGATCCTCAAAGCCGATGAACTTCGTCCCGATCTCGTTCTCATGGATATTGTTTTAAAAGGAGAGATAGACGGTATTGAAACTGCCGCAGAAATACGAAACCGCTACAATATTCCCATCGTTTATTTAACTGCTTATGAGGATGATAAAACCCTTAAGCGTGCAAAACTGACAGAACCTCTCGGGTACATACTTAAACCTTTCGAAGAAAGATACCTCCGTTCCAGTATCGAAATGGCATTGTACAAGCATCAGATGGAAAAGAAGCTCAAGGAAAACGAAAGATGGCTTGGTACAATACTAAGAAGCGTAGGTGATGCGGTAGTTGTAACCGATGAGAACGGATATATCAAGTTCATGAACCCGGTTGCAGAGAGCTTATCGGGATGGAACTTTAAGGATGCATTCGGGAAAAAACTCGATGAAATATTCAAGATAGTTAACGAGGGTACTAAAACTAATGTAGAAAATCCTGTTCTCAAGGTCCTGCAGGATAATTCGGTCATAGGCAGAAATAATCATGTAGCACTGATATCTAAAGAAGGCGTAGAAATTTCTATAGACCACAGCGCCGCACCCATAAGAGATGACAAAGGTAAAGTCACCGGTGTTGTGCTTATATTGAATGATATTACTGACCGCAGGACGGCTGAAAATGCGCTTAAAGAAAGCGAAAACAAATACCGTAATCTATTCGACTACGCAACAGATTCGATCTTTGTCCAGTCGATCAAAGGTGACATTCTATCCGTAAATAACGAAGCATGCAAATTACTCGATTATACCCGTGAAGAGCTTTACAGGATGAATCTTTCCGATATAATGATCGAAGATGACAGTATTAATTTTGTAAAACTGACCTCGATCCTGAGAGAAATAGGCAGTCACAGATTCGAGACCTGCTACAGAAAAAAAGACGGTACACCAGTTGATGTAGAAGTTAGCATAAGACTTATTCGCCTGCTGGACGAAAATGTTGTTCAGGCATTTGTACGTGATATAACGGAAAGAAAGAAAACACAAAAAGAGATCAGCATGCTAGCCCATGCCGTAAAGAGCATCAGTGAATGTGTCAGCATTACCGATATGCAGAACAAACTAATGTTCGTAAATGATGCTTTTATTCAAACCTACGGTTTCACAATGGAAGAACTGATGGGCAAATCCCTCAATATTATCCGTTCACAGAAGAACCCGATGAACCTTCTCCAGGATATAGAACAGGCAACCATCCGCGGAGGATGGCAGGGAGAGCTGATCCATCGTACGAGGGACGGCAAAGAGTTTCCTATCTTCCTTTCAACATCGGTAGTCAAAGATGAATCGGGCATTCCTATCGCATTGATAGGGGTTGCAACGGATATCACAGAGAGGAAACAGCTCGAAAATGCCCTGCGGGATTCAGAAAAGGATTACCGAGGATTGTTTGAAAACGCACATGACGCAATCATCATTTTCCGCCCGGAGGATGAAATAATCCTCGATATTAATCAAAGCGCCTGCGATACATACGGATATACACGGGCTGAGTTCATCGGAATGACACTGGATAATCTTACAAAAGACAGTGCGGAAAAGAAAAAATATTTCGAAGGACTTTCCAGCACTCCTTCCCATATACGTTATGAATCCGTACACCGTAAAAAAGACGGGACCGAGATGTTCCTGGAAATAAATTCGACCCTGGTCGACTATAAGGGACAGCGTGCAATAGTCAGCATCAATAGAGATATAACAGAGAGGAAGAGAGCAAACGAAGCTCTCGTTGCAAGCGAGAAAAGATTCCAGGATCTTTATGACAGTGCTCCAGATATGTACTTTTCAGTGAGCCGGGGCGGCTTGATTAGATTGGTTAATCAGACCGGAGCCGAATATCTCGGGTATTCAAAAGAAGAGCTCTTCGGACAAAAGAACATTCTTGACCTGGTCCATCCGAAAGACCTGCCTAAGATGAGATCTAGACTGGAAGAATTTTTCGTAAGGGGTGATGAAAAAAGCGAATACGAATTCAGGATGGTTAAAAAGGACGGTTCCAGTATATGGATGCGTGAGCGGACAAGAGTAATAAGTGACGAAAAAGGAACACCTGCTGAATTATTTATTATCTGCAGGGATGTCACCGAACAGAAACACGCAGAAGAGATGCTTCGTGAGAGGGAAGAGCTTTACAGGGCTATGTTCGAAAAGAACAGGGCAATAAAACTCCTCGTAGATCCGGATTCGGGAGCAATTGTAGATGCCAGCAATTCAGCATGTGAATTCTACGGTTTTGATATAGACACACTTAAGCGTAAGAATTTCTTCGATATCAGCACAGCTCCTGAAAGCGAAATGATGTATGAACTGCAGAGAGCTAAAAAAGAAGAAAATTCATTTTTTGTATTCAAACATAAAATTGCCACCGGCGAAGAAAGATATGTTGAGATCAACACAGGACCCATAGATGTAAAGGGGAAGATATTATTATTCTGCATCGTTCATGACATCACAGAAAGGAAAAGAGCCGAGATCGCGCTCGTCGAAAGTGAAAAGAAATACAAGAATCTTTCTGAAAATGCTCCTTTAGCAATAACCCGGATACTTTCAAAGGACAGGTGCTACGATTTTGTGAACGAAGAGTTTGTCCGCCAGTCCGGATATACAATGGAAGAATATAACAAGCTCCCGGATGAAAAGCTTATCGAGATGGTCTTTCCTGAAGACAGGGAGAGGGTATTTTCATTTTACAGGGAATGGACAAAAAGCGGAAATAAAGGCACGAAACATATCGATTACAGGATCATAAATAGATATAACAAAATAGTATGGCTAGATACATACCTGTATGCTGATTTTGATCCGTCCGGCGAACTGGTGGCTATAAACCAGATCTGTATAGATATTACCGAACAAAAGCGTGCACAGGAAGCTATTAAGGAAAACGAGAACCGGTTCAGAGCTCTTATAGAGAACGGCACCGATATGATAACCCTTCTGGATTATCAGGGAAATATCGAATACATATCGCCTTCTACTACAAGGATCCTGGGATATCCAAGCGAGGAATTAGTAAAAACGAATGCTTTTGATTTTATTCATCCGGAAGACTCAAAACAGATAGCATTCTATCTTGAAAAACTGTTGAAGAATCCCGGATCAACGCTTACAGCCCAGTTCAGAACGAGACATAAGAACGGTAATTACCTGTGGGTTGAAGGTTCGGGAACAAATCTCATTCATGAGCCAGCAGTGGGATCGATTGTAGTAAACTACCGTGACATCACCGAACGAAAACGGTCGGAAGAGGAGCTAATAGTACAGAAATCCTATTTCCAGCAATTGTTTGAAAATTCCCCTCAGGGTATAGTAATACTGGATAATACCGATAAGATAGTTGAGGCAAACAACGGATTCGAAAAATTATTCCAATATCGTGTTGAAGAAGTAAAAGATAAGAACATCAACACTCTGCTTGTACCTGAAAATCTCTCCGAGCAGGCAGCCCAGATGAGTCTCTTTGCTTTAAAAGGCGAGGTCATACATAAGGAAACCGTCAGGAAGAGGAAAGACGGTAGTCTTGTTGATGTAGCTATACTTGCATACCCGATCACACTGGGTAATGACCAGATCGGAGTTTACGGCATATACAGCGATATCTCGGAAAGAAAAGAAACAGAGAAAGCATTAAGGAACAGCCAGGAAAGATACCGGGCATTTGTACAACAAAGCAGCGAGGGTATATTAAGATTCGAATTTCTTACTCCGGTTCCTATAAGACTTCCCGTTGAAGAACAGGTGAGGCTTATCTTTAAATACGGGTACCTGGCGGAATGCAACGATACAGTAGCAAAGATGTACGGATACTCGAACGCCGATGAGATAGTAGGCACCAGGCTTAATGAGATTTTGCTGGAATCCGACCAGAAGAACGTAGAATATATCCGTTCCTTAGTGCAATCAGGCTTCAGGATGAATGATGCGGAATCCCATGAAAAGGATAAGGAAGGCAATCTGAGATACTTCCTGAATAACCTGGTGGGGATTATAGAGAATGAAGCGCTTGTGCGTATATGGGGAACACAGAGAGACATCACCGAAACAAAAAGAGCCAACGAAGAATTGAGAAAGATCCAATTCCGTCTGGCTACACTTTTGAGCAACCTTCATGACGTAGTGCTGTATGAAACCGGAGGCGGAGAAGAATTTATCTCCGAAAATGTGATAGACCTGCTCGGTTATCCCGCCGGCAAATTCGTTAACAACCGTAATTTCTTTAACAGCATCATACACCCGGGTGACAGCAAGAAGCTGTCTGAAAAAATAAAAGATTGGAACAAAGCCGGAAAGCCCGGGATACTTAACCTTGAATTCAGATGCAGAAAAGCTGATGGCTCTTACATATGGCTCGAGGACCATATGGTAAATGTAAAGTCGTTCGACGAGTTTGAAAATATAGCAGGAGTGCTCATTGATATTACGGAGCACAAGGTTTCTGAAGAAAAATTAAAACAGCTCGCAGAAAAATTAGCTGTGTCAAACAAAGAGCTTGAGCAGTTTGCTTACGTTGCTTCCCATGACCTGCAGGAACCGCTTCGTATGGTTGCAAGCTACATACAACTGCTCCAGAGAAAATATAAGGGACAGCTCGGTTCTGAAGCCGATGAATTCATTGGTTTTGCTGTTGACGGCGTTGTAAGGATGAAAGCTCTTATTAATGACCTGCTTGTTTATTCGAGGGTAAATACTCAAGAGGTTCCTTACGAACCTACCGACTGCAATAATATAATTAAGCAGGTAGAAAATAACCTCAAAGCCTCAATAGAGGAAACAGGAGCTTCAATCCAATGCGAATCTCTCCCGGTTATAAATGGAAATCCTCTGCAGCTTACACAACTGTTCCAGAACCTTATCAGCAATGCTATTAAATTCAAGCGTGATGAACCTCCAATAGTTAAGATCAACGCAAAATTGACCGATAATGACTGGCTGTTTTCAGTTACAGATAACGGTATCGGAATAGAAAAGGAATTTGCAGAAAGGATCTTTGTTATCTTCCAGAGACTTCACAACTACACCGCTTATCCCGGCACCGGGATCGGTCTTGCAATATGTAAGAAGATAGTTGAAAAACACGGCGGACATATATGGGTAGAATCGGAACCGGGCAAGGGTTCGACGTTTTATTTTACTCTCCCTGTATTAGAATCGGCCAGCGCATAGCAGATATAACCCCATAGAAATACAGAATTTATTAAATTTATTACTATTGTAACAAATGCACTACCAGACAAAGAATATTGAGATACTGTTAATTGAAGATAATCCCGGTGATGTACGATTGATCAAGGAGGCGTTCAAAGAGAGTAAAATCCTGAACAACTTCAGTGTTGCATTCGACGGAGAGCAGGCTTTAGATTTTCTATATAAAAAAGGCGGTTTTTCCAATTGCCCAAAACCAGATATTATTTTTCTGGACTTGAACCTTCCAAAAAAGAGCGGTATAGAAGTACTTTCGGAAATAAAATCTCACCCTGAGCTTTTCAGCATTCCGGTGGTTATTCTGACTGTTTCTTCAGCCGCAGAAAACATATTGAAATCTTATAATTTAAATGCTAACTGCTATGTGACAAAACCGATTGACCTCGATCAGTTTATTGATGTAGTTAAAACCATTGAGGGGTTTTGGTTCAATGCAGTTAAACTTCCTTCGTTAAATTAAAGTTCTATTTTTTCTCGTTAAGTCCGGATACAAAAAAGTCACCGCTGCGGTGACTTTTCTGCATACATCATATTAGATTTCTCTCGATGAATTCCTAATCGTTGGGCAGGTCTTTTTTAACCTCGTTTAAAAACTCATTATATGTCTTACCGCCTATTAATGAAGCTGTTATAACACCTGTATTATCAAAAATGTAAGTTGCAGGTATAGCCCCATCCCAGTTCCTGTCAATACTGTTTATCATATCCTCCTGCTTTTTGAATCCATTAATATATGTTGTGAAATCGACCCCGTTATCTTTAAGAAATGGTATGACCTTCGTTTTCAGGTCTCCGGGCTGGTCAAGTGAAATAAACACCAATACAAAATTTTTATCCCGGTAGTCTTTGTACAATTTAATAAGATCAGGAAATTCTTCAACACAGGGTTCACACCAGGTGGCCCATAGATTTATCATTAAGGTTTTCCCTGAATTTGCTTTGATCAGGGAATCTATCTGGACAGTTGTGCTAAGTTGCTTAACTTCCTGGGCATTTATCGTGAGAGAAATAACTAACACCAACAGACACGTAATAAAAAATGCTTTCATTTCGAGATTTTCTTTGAATTTATTTTGAATCGTTCACTCTCTTGATGCTGCATCCGAATGATTTTGTTGATTTGACCGAAATATCCTTCTCTGCAGTTAGTTCACCAAGAGCATTTCGTAAATCATTAGAGGTTACCTGTTCTGCATCACGGTTATCATCTATCCTTCCGTGGTAGAGTACGACTCTGTTAGGATCGAGAACAAAAACCTCCGGTGTACGTGTTGCACCGAAAAGATCTGCTACCTTGTTGTTCAGGTCTTTTAATACGGGGAATTGGTATCCTGTCTTCATTGCATGTTCCCGAACTTCCTGCAGGCTTTCGGTGCTGTTTGAATTGATCCCGATAAAAGTGATCCCTTCCTTGGTAAATTCCTGATAGAGATTTGCCAGGCGGTCTGTATAAGGCTGAACATTGGGGCATCTTGTAGAGAGAAACATTACTACAACTGCTTTCGAGTTTTTTAAATCACTTAATGTGTATGGGGTTCCGTCATAATTATTCAAAGTAAAATCTTCTACCTGATCGCCCGGGTTTTTGGGGCTCGGATTATCAAAAGCGTATATACCTATAACTGTGAAAAGTATAGATGTGAAGATGATGATGAGAGATTTGCGATACATGATTAATATCCTTTCCGGAATTTAGTTTAATATAACCTATTTAAAAAAAAAGCCGCTTTTAAAGTTTCAAAAGTGTGGCGATTAGATGAAATATGGTGTAAATAATTGTAAATATAGGAAAAACAGCTCCAAAACCCAATAAATTGAAGAGAAATTATTGTTAAATATGAATTTAAATTTCACGCTAATACGGTAGTGACAAAGCAATATTAGTTAGTTATCTTAGTTAATCAATAACCCTATAAAGAGAGAGTAATTAATGAAAAAAATATTTTTCATTCTAAATTCCATCGTTGTCATGTTTTTGTTCATCAACAGTATTCATGCACAGCAATGGACACTTGCAGGTTTCGTCCCGAAACCGGGACTGCAGCCGAGTATAGTCGTTGTCAACGGTAATAATGTCTGGATAGCCGGGGGTCCTATAGATACGCCCAAAGTATATGAGACCTCGAACGGAGGTCTTAACTGGAATGACCTGCCCACTAACGGTATAACGAAGGAGTTAAATTGCGTATGGGCAATTAATCCTTCCACGGCATTTACCGGAGATGGTTCTTTGAATGGATATGCCAATCTGTATAAAACAACAAATTACGGCATCAACTGGACTGTTGTGATGCAAACAGGAAATAACCAGGGCTATTTCAACGGGATAGTATTTGCACGTAATGATTTCGCAATAGGTTTCGGCATGGCATTAGCCGAGCGTATTTATAAGACCACTGATAACGGAAATACCTGGGTAATGCTGATGTCAGGGGTAGGCGGAGTATCCAATGCACATAATTCTTTGATGATGGTCGATAATGATTTTTACGGCTTTGGAATGAACAACGGTGCAGCAAGAATACGACTCACAACAGATAACGCTGCAAGCTGGAGCAATCTTGTGATAGGTGTGACTGGTAACTACACAAGTGCAATTGCTTTCAAAAATGATAAACTCCTGGGTGTTGCTGCTACTTCTACTTCTATGCCATACATTGCCAGAACAACAGACGGAGGGTTAACCTGGAATTCAATTAATATAGGTACGGGCGTCACTGGTAAGGTTGTCATGAAGTGGATCACAAATATGAGCGTTGTATACATTCTCGGCGCAAACGGCGGTATTAAAAGGAGCATAGACAATGGTTTGACATGGCAGGCGATGACAACAGCAAATGTTACTAATTTATATCATTTCGATTTCATAAAAATCGCAAATGTTATATATGGCTATGCGGTCTCGACCGATGGATATGTAATAAAACTTGCTGACAGCGTTCTGATAACCGGTAGTAAAAATCCGCCTGCGAATGTACCCGCAGAATATGAACTAGAACAAAACTATCCGAATCCATTCAATCCTTCAACAACCATTGAATTCAAAATTCCTCGCGAAGGTTTTGTTACATTAAAAGTTTACGATATACTTGGTCACGAAAGAGCGGTACTTATAAATGAAAAACTTCATCCCGGTAATTTTAACGTCAGGTGGGATGCAGATAATTTCCCGAGCGGAGTTTATTATTATAAACTGCAGGCCGGTGATTTCACTTCGACCAGGAAGATGATCCTGCTCAAATAAGAATTTACGTGCTTCCATCGAGCACCTGATATAATCGACACATTTGGGTTACCCGTCAGTTTTTCAACTGACGGGTTTTTTTATTTCTTGATTAATCGAAAATTTCTCGTGAAGTTATTGTCCTTGAGTTTTATTCAAAAAGTCTTAATCTCCCGCTTAACATGCCGGCAGTATTATTCCGGCTTTTTGCAGAGTTAGTAAGAAAGGATAATATTAAATTAAATTCTTTATAGTATCTGTTAAAGTTAAAAAAGTCAGTATCTCTTGCCCAGAAGCAATTTAAAAGTCGAAGAAATTCTTAATAAGCTAAGTTCTCTAAAAAATGAAAAGAACAGGAAAGGAATGGCCCGCTTTGGGATTAATATTGAAAAGGCTTTCGGGATCTCCATGCCTTTGTTAAGGGACCTGGCAAAGCAGACCGGAAAAGATCATAATCTTGCTCTTGAGCTATGGAGATCAGGTTATCACGAGGCAAGGATACTTGCTGCATTGATTGATGAGCCAGATTCTGTTACCGAAAAACAGATGGATAAGTGGGTGAAGGATTTCGACTCGTGGGACCTGTGCGATCAGTGCTGCGGAAAACTGTTCGATAAAACCCCATTCGCATATTTAAAAGCTTTCGAGTGGAGCAGACGGAAAGAGGAATATGTGAAAAGAGCGGGATTTGTGATGATGGCATCACTTGCAGTACACGATAAGATTGCAGATGACAGCAGATTTATAAAGTTTCTTATTATTATTAAGGGTTCAGATGATGAAAGAAATTTTGTCCGCAAAGCTGTTAACTGGGCGCTCAGACAGATAGGTAAAAGGAATAAATATTTAAATAAAGAAGCAGTTAAGACAGCACACGAGATATCTAAAAAAGGCTCAAAATCGGCAAAATGGATCGCTGCCGATGCTTTGAAAGAATTAATAAGTACACCTGTTTAAACCAGACTCAAGAACGCCCCAAAATGAGCATTTTTTAGTCTGTATTAACATCCCGAAAATTACTAAATTTGTAGTTCTTTGCTGAAAGATTTAGAATTGTTCAAATAAAAAGAGAAAGAACATGTACATATCCGTAGCCTTCATAATAATATTGATGTTTCTGATCGTTTGGCTGACCTGGTTTATTTATCAGAAATTCATCGATAAACAGTTATCAAAAAACTATGGACTTCTTTCGGAAAGATATGGACTCGCCGTTGTAGATTCAAAGAAAATTGGTTTAATTCATTATCCTGTAACTGAAGGCAATGTAAAAAATTACCCGGTACAGCTCGGAACGATGGTAAATGGTTCTGGTAAGAACGGGAAAGTATTTTCTTTTGTTAAGATTACATGCACTAATACCCCCGGTCTGGCTATTCAAATAATAAAAAAGACCCCGGCTAATAAGTTCAATTACAGCGGTAACTTACAATATACCGGTGATTCCGAATTTGACGAGAACTATATCATTAATTTCTCAAATGCAGAACGTATCGTCGATCTTTTGAATTTCAGTGTAAAGTATAAACTCCTTCAGATCGCGAATGTCGATTTCAAGGGTAAGCTCACACTGGATGGAAACCTGCTATCATACATCGAACCCGGTCTTATCATAGATAAAAGGGACCTGCTAAGGATAGAATTAATTTTACATCTATTGTGTGAAATTGCAGATGGATTGAAAAGTGATGGCGAATAATAATTTTTAATTATATACTTGCAGATAGAATAAATTTAAAATATAAATAATAAAAAAAGATCAATTAATGCCAAATAACACACCAATAACAGTTGCATACGGTGACGGGATCGGACCCGAAATTATGGAAGCTACTCTGCAGATCATAATGACCGGAGGTGCACGCGTAGATATAGAAAAGATCGAGATAGGAGAAAAAATATACAAAAAAGGAAATACTGCAGGTATAGAACCGGCTTCATGGGAATCATTGAGAAGGACGAAAGTTTTTCTTAAAGCACCGATCACCACACCCCAGGGAGGCGGCTTTAAAAGTCTTAATGTGACAACCAGAAAGACCCTGGGTCTCTTCGCCAATGTACGTCCCTGCATTTCTTATTATCCTTTCGTGAAAGTCAAACATCCTGTTATGGATATTGTGGTGATCAGGGAGAACGAGGAAGATCTGTATGCCGGGATTGAGTACCGCCACACAGACCAGACAACCGAAGCAATGAAACTTATAAGCGTGCCGGGTTCCGAAAAGATCATCCGGTATGCTTTTGAATATGCCCGTGCGAATAAAAGGAAGAAGGTCACTTGCTTTATGAAGGATAACATTATGAAGCTGACAGACGGGTTATTCCACAAAATATTCGATGATGTGGGGAAAGAATTTCCCGATATAGAAAAAGAAAGCTGGATAGTCGATATTGGTGCGGCAAAGATGGCTAATTCACCCGAAGCATTTGATGTTATTGTAATGGAAAATCTTTACGGCGATATACTTTCTGACGTTGCTGCACAGATGACCGGATCGGTCGGACTTGCCGGCTCAGCAAATATCGGCGATAAGTTCGCGATGTTTGAAGCGATCCACGGTTCCGCACCCCGCAGAGCTGGTCAAAACCTTGCCAACCCTTCGGGATTGCTTTTGGGAGCTGTGATGATGCTCGTACATATAGGTCAAACCGATATAGCCGCAAGGGTCCATAACGCATGGCTCAAAACCATCGAAGACGGACAGCATACGTACGATATTTATAATCCCGAGGTGAGCAAGAAAAAACTGGGAACAAAAGAATTTTCTGCAGCTGTCATCGAAAGGCTCGGCGAGATGCCCAAAACATTGAAAGCTGTGGAATATAGGCCTTTCGAACACGATTCGAGGTCATACAAATTCCTGACAATGCCCAAAGCAAAAAAAGAGATCGCGGGAGTTGATGTGTATGTACATTGGAACAGCGGTTCACCGGAAGAACTTGGAAATAAAATAAAAGGTACCGCGAATAAGAACACCAAACTGACCATGATCTCAAACCGCGGTTTGAAAGTATGGCCTGAGGGATCGCCCGAGTCCTTTTGTTCGGATCACTGGAGATGCAGATTTGAATCTGTGAAAGAAGGGATTCCGGTAACTCATGAAGATATTATCGAAATACTTCAGAACATAAACAAAGCAGGATTCGATTTCATTAAGAGCGAGAACCTATGCATCTTTGACGGAGTCAAGGGATACTCTCTCGCTCAGGGACAATAGGACACAAGGGAGCAAGCTCCCTCGTTCAGACTGATATAATATTACTTAGGGTAATTCAATTTTAGCGTAAACAATAAGTATTCTACTCAAAATATTTATGGTAATTACATATAAAGTAAATACAAAGCCTGAACCGCATCAATTAGCCGAACTATTTCAATCATCAGGGATACGCCGTCCTTCTGATGATCTTAACAGGATAAGAAAGATGATAGACAATGCTAATCTACTTATCACAGCGTGGGACGGTGAAAAACTGGTCGGAGTTGCAAGGGCATTAACAGATTTCAGTTACTGCTGTTATCTTTCCGACCTTGCGGTTGATAAGAGCTACCAGCACAACGGTATAGGACAGGACCTTATCAGCCGCCTGCAGAGTATAATAGGTGACGAATGCATGCTTATTCTTCTTTCAGCTCCGGAAGCAATGGAATATTATCCCAAATTAGGTTTTGAAAAACCCGCTAATGCTTTTATAATAAACCGCAAGAGATAAAACAGCAGATTTGAATAAAAAAGATCTTCAGGGCAACCCGGCAAAGCAATTTACATTATGGTACAAACAAACCATAGAAAATCACATCCTCCAGCCTGATGCAATGGTCCTTTCTACCTCATCCAGACATGGCAAACCTTCTTCCAGGATCGTTCTCCTGAAAGAATATGATGAATCGGGATTTGTATTTTTTACGAACTATAACAGCAGGAAAGGGAAAGAGCTTAAGGAAAATCCTTTCGCATCATTATTATTCTATTGGGCTGAGCTTCACAAGCAGGTGAGGATAGAAGGAAAAGTAAATAAGATCTCAAGAAAAGAAACGGAGGAATATTTTAACTCGCGTTCATTTGAAAGCCGAATAGGTGCATGGGCATCTGACCAGAGTAAAGTGATCAAAAACCGGAGTGTACTTGACAGGAAATTTTCCGAACTCGAAAAAAAGTATAAGGACGGAGTAGTTCCGATTCCCCCTCATTGGGGAGGATACATTCTAATACCCTATTCGATCGAGTTTTGGGAATGCAGGCCGCACCGCCTGCATGATAGGATAAGATATACACGTTTCAATAAACGCTGGAAAATAGACAGGCTATCTCCCTGAATAAACTTTTATCTTTCAAAAGTTAACATGCTGCAAATTTTTCATATTTCAATAAAGATATTTTAATTATTTTAATTAAGGTTTTTATAAGATTTCGCTAATTAATATTATGATTTACAATTTTGCATTAATAGGAGTTGCAGGTTATATTGCCCCGAGGCATTTAAAAGCAATCAAAGAAACCGGACAAAATCTCGTTGCAACACTGGATAAAAATGATTCCGTTGGCATCATCGACAGTTTTTTCCCCGAGGCGAGTTTTTTTACAGAATTTGAAAGGTTTGACAGACATTTCGAGCTTCTCAGGCGTACAGATCAGGCTCATATGATTCATTACGTAAGTATCTGTTCACCCAATTATTTACATGATGCCCACATCAGGTTTGCATTAAGGCAGAATGCGCATGCTGTCTGCGAAAAACCTCTCGTACTCAATCCCTGGAATGCTGAAGCATTACAGATGATGGAAAAAGAAACTGATAAAAAGGTTAATACCATATTGCAGCTTCGTCTGCATCCATCAATAATAGAACTGAAAAATAAGATCGAACAATCACCCCGCAATAAGAAATTCGATATAGAACTTACTTATATTACCCCGAGGGGAAGATGGTACCAGTATTCCTGGAAAGGAGACGTACTGAAATCAGGGGGTGTTGCAACGAACATCGGAGTGCATTTTTTCGATATGCTGATATGGATTTTCGGTAAAGTTCAAGAAAACATTCTTCATGTATCTGCATACAATAAAGCCGCCGGACTGCTCGAACTCGAAAAAGCACGGATAAAATGGTTCCTTTCTATCGATAAGGATGACCTTCCCGTGAAACAGGAAGAAGGAAAAAACAAAGCATACCGGTCTATCACCCTTGACGGTAAAGAGATAGAATTTTCGGAAGGCTTTACAGATCTGCACACCCAAAGCTACAAAAAAATACTTGAGGGGACCGGGTACGGGATAGAGGAAACCAAGCCTTCTATTGAAACTGTTTTTACCATAAGAAATTCAAAAGCTGTAGGTCTTAAGGGCGAGTATCACCCCATATTAATGAAGGTAAAATTTTAACATGAAACCTTTTCAGGAATAAATCGTCCATTATGCTTAGGCGTTAATTTAGTTCCACAAAAATATTTTCGTAAAATTCGATATGCTTTCCAATAATATATTATTTTCTGGTAAACATATTCCGCTTCGTGATTTTTTTAAAAATCCCGAAAAAACATCATACAGGATCTCAAAAGACGGTAAATACCTTTCCTATCTTGCTCCGTATAAAAACAGGTTGAATATTTTCGTTCAGAAGATCGGTGAAGAAACTCCTGTGAGGATTACACATGAGACCGAAAGGGATATAACCTCATACTTTTGGGGGAACAACGAGAGAATACTGTTTCTCAAGGATAATAAAGGTGACGAGAACTTTCATCTGTATGCTGTAGGAAAAGACGGCAGCAACCCTATTGACCTCACACCATTTGAATACATAACTACGCAGATAATCGACGAGCTCGAAGAAATAGATTCTGAAGTTCTAATCGGTTTGAACAAAAGGAACCAGGAGATATTTGATGTATACAGGCTTAACATTGATACGGGTGAAATGAAGATGACAGCCGAAAATCCGGGTAATATTTCTGCGTGGTATACCGACCATGACGGTAAGATAAGAGCCGCGATAACAACCGATGGCGTAAACAACAGTCTCCTTTACAGGGAAAATGAACAAGACCCATTCAAAACAGTTTTGACGACCTCCTTTAAAGTGACCGTAAATCCTTTGTTCTTCACTTTCGATAATAAGCACGTTTATGCTACATCCAATTTAGGAAGAGATAAGAACGCAATTGTAAAATTCGATCTCGCTGGGGGAAAAGAGCTGGAGGTAATATTCGAACATCCCAAAGTTGATGTTTACGATCTTCAGTATTCGAAAAAAAGGAAAGTGCCCACGTATATTGGATATAATACATGGAAAAGAGAATTGAAATTTTTCGATGAAGAATCGGAGTTAATATACCGAAAAATAACCGGAAAACTCGGTAATTATGAAGTGGTGATAGCGGATATGAATAAGGACGAGGACAGATTTCTTATCCGTACATATTCAGACCGCTCGCTCGGCTGTTATTATTTTTACGATAATTTAAATGATAAGCTCATTAAGCTGGCGGATGTTAGTCCCTGGCTTAATGAAGACGAGCTTTGTGAAATGAACCCCATAGAATACGAATCTCGCGATGGGATCATAATAAACGGTTATCTCACATTACCGAAAACTGATGTGAAAAAAGAGCTGCCGGTCGTGATGTTCGTACACGGGGGGCCATGGGCACGTGACAGCTGGACCTATAATCCTGAAGTCCAGTTCCTTTCCAACAGAGGATACTCGGTTTTGCAGGTTAACTTCCGGGGTTCAACCGGATACGGAAGAAAATTCTGGGAATCGTCATTCAAGCAATGGGGAAAAACCATGCAGAACGATATAACCGACGGGGTAAAATGGCTCATTGATAAAGGAATAGCCGACCCAAAAAGGATCGCAATATACGGCGGGAGCTACGGCGGTTATGCGGTTCTTGCAGGACTAACATTCTCTCCCGAACTGTATGCGTGCGGTGTTGATTATGTCGGTGTTTCGAATCTGTTCACGTTCATGAAAACAATTCCGCCATACTGGAAACCGTTCCTGGAAATGATGTACGAAATGGTCGGTGACCCGGAAAAAGATAAAGAATTGTTAACAGAAGCATCGCCTGTATTTCATGTAGATAAGATAAAGGCGCCGCTGTTCATTGCACAGGGCAGGATGGACCCGAGAGTTAATGTGAACGAATCCGATCAGATGGTATCAGCACTGAAGAAAAGAGGTATAGAAGTGCCCTATATGGTTAAAGACAACGAAGGGCACGGATTCAGGAACGAGGAAAACAGGTTTGAATTCTATGAGGTGATGGAGAAATTCCTCCAGAAACATCTGGACGGGAAATGAAGTATAACATTAAAGTATAAATTCAAAAAATTTATAATAACCTCCATTATATGCATACAAGAATAAATTCATTTACAATTCTTTTAATAATATTCTTATTATTACCGCTTTATTCTCAGGATAAAGATACCGTAAAAAATAAGGGTAAAGAAAAGTACAATGTTTTCGAGGATTACAAATTCTACGAAGGCAGACCAACGATCGACCTATCGTACGGAATATCAAAACCTGACTTATTCAATTCAGGTGCCTCATTCATCAGGCAGGGACTGCTTGAAATGAAACTGGGCTACACATACGAAAAGAAATACCGTTACGGCAATGACATAACGAAGTACGTGAACAGGTTCATATACGGGGGATTTTTCGCAAACATAAATCTTCAATTATTTTGTATAATTCAAATTCATTGGCATGGACAAGATATGACAACGACTTATATCCGGATTTCTTTGTTGGTAATGAGTATGTTCCGGAATACTACAACACGTTGGAATTCAACCGTACAATTCGTTTTGGAACAGGAATGCAGGCAGGAATAATAATTCCAATACAGGGAATAGTAAATATACAGGTGCAGTTTGACAGGACCCTTGTCTTCCCCCACCACCTTGTATGGAAGAATATCGGAAGTGCGATTATAGAAGCGGCAGTGCAAAGTGCTGCCGACGGCTTTGTTCATGGAATTTTCAAATCATCATCCCCTGCTGTAGCTCCTGTAATAAATTTCATTTTTAAAAATGGAATTGCATTAGCTATGTATGAACTGAGACGTGAAAAGATGAACTGGCCTTTTGAATCTGCACCGCCTATGGTGTTTGATTCGTTTAAGGCAGGATTCAGCTTTAAATTCTAGAGAAGTAATAGAACCTTATTAATCTTTCTATAGAAGACTATTTCATTGCGTTCTTAATTTAGGAACACTGAAATAAATAATAACAGCAGCAGCGAAAGTTACTATTGAACCTATGATTACAGCTCCGGGTTCACTAAAATATTCTGCAAGAGAACCCATAAGAAGCGAACCGAGCGGCATTAATCCGAAGAATACAAATGTATAAACACCCATCACCCTTCCCCTGAGATCATCATGAACCAGTGTCTGCACTAAAGCATTTGCAAGATTATTGACCAGTATTTGCGAGAACCCGACAGCTAATAGAAACAGCAAAGACAGAGGAAGCCATGTCATAAAAGAAAATATAAATAAGAACGCTGGAAAGACGAAACTTCCTAAAGTCAGCAATTTACCTTTGAACTTAAACCTGCCAAGAGAGGCGATTAATAATGCACTCGTTAAAGCGCCGATACCTCTGAACGATTGCAGCAATCCGTTCGTAGTAGCATCGCCATGCAGGATATTCACAGCCCAAGCCGGTATCAGAACTCCGAACGAAATACCGAACAGGCTGATGATCCCTACGAGCAGAATGAGTGTTCTTATGATTTTATGATGCGCAGCGTAACGGATGCCTTCTTTCAGATCTGAAAATGTTGATCTTTCGGGATGAAATTTATTTTTTTTATTTTTTATTTTCATCATCATCAGAGCTGTTAGCACACCTATAAATGATACAGCATTTATCGTGAAACACCATGCAGGACCAAACAATGCATAAGTAATTCCCGCAACTGCAGGTCCTATTGCCGTAGCCGTATTGAACATTGTTGCATTGAGAGCAATTGCATTGGTCAGGTCATCACGCGGGACAAGCTCATTTACAAATGCCTGCCGGGAAGGAGCGTCGAAGGCATTTGCAATACCAAGGCAGAAAGCAAGAACTATGATGTGCCATGGCAGAACAACATTAGTAAAGGTAAGAACTGCGAGCACGACTGCAAAAAACATCATGGTCGATTGAGTGATAACAAGGACGTTTCTTCTCTGCACCCTGTCGGCTATAACACCGCCATACAGCATGAAAATCCACGTCGGGATACCGTAAGCAAACCCGACATAACCGAGGTAGACCGGAGATTGTGTTAACTGGAATACGAGAAATCCCTGGGCGGTCGACTGCATCCATGTACCGAGAAGTGATATCATCTGACCCCAGAACCATAAACGGTAATTCCTCGACCTTAAAGCAGTAAAAGTATTCCTGAAACTGAGTGTTTTTGGTCTCTCCAGAGGGATTTGATCGATCGGTGCAGCCTGTGCGGCAGTCTCTTCTAAAAATGTCTTGTCACTCATCAATTAAGTCAGCAATTTCCTGAATTTCAATAATTTTAAAAATGCAAAAATGTATACAACAAGTTCCAGACAGGATTGCATACTCAATATAATGAGGATGGGATTCTATTCTTCTTCTTTTCTTAATTTCTTAACGAATTTTTTCATTATTTTTATGCGTGCGAAGTTTTTATCATTGCCTTCTATGATATGCCACTTCGCATGCGGAGTATCAGTCTTCTCGAACATATCCTCATAAGCAACAAGGTACTCGTCCCATTTTCCCCGGTTGCGGAAATCTTCTTTACCTATCTTGTATTTCTTCAGCGGTTCGGTTTCCCTCTCTTCGAATCTTTTCTTTTGTTCTTCCCTGGAGATATGAAAAAAGAATTTCAGCAGTATCGCTCCGTCATCCGTGAGCGTTTTTTCAAAATTATTTATTTCATCATACGCACGCTTCCACTCAGCCTCCGTAGCAAATTTTTCTATTCGTTCCACGAGCACGCGTCCGTACCAGCTCCTGTCGAATATAACAATCTCGCCTTTCCCAGGAAGGTGTATCCAGAACCGCCAGAGGTAGTTTCGCGATTTCTCGTCATCGGTCGGTGCCGAGATGGAATATACACGGAAACCGCGCGGATCCATAGGGTTGGTTAGTCTTTTTATGGCACCGCCCTTCCCTGCCGCATCCCAACCTTCGAATAAGACTATAACTTTCAGTCCTTCGTCCCGCACCTTAAGCTGACACTTAAGAACTTCAAGCTCCAGTTTTTTGTATTCTTCCTTGTACTCTTTTTTGTTTAAGGATTTTGTAAGATCTATCTTGTCTAATATCATGGTCTTAATAATTTTTGATTTTCCTATAATATGTAAAAAAATGGAATAAAGGTATAGAGAAGAAAATGAATAATATTTTGTAATTTCATAAAGTTTAAGAATAATTATTGTCAGAACACAAAACCCCCCTTAATCCCCCCTTTAATTAAAGGGGGGAGGAGCGAAGCGGAAGGGGGTTTTAGAACAATGTTTAAAAAAAATTTCTTTTCTGAATTTGAGGTGGAGTCGGGTCTTCCTGACCCGACTCGTGTCGGGAGAGGATCCGCCGCGGCGGACCCGACACCACGTTAAGTAATCAATTAGTACTTGTACCCTCTGCAATCTTTCCTTTATCACTTTCATTTTTAAATTCCGGATGAATTGTTATGTAATCAAAATGATTCAATCGGTCTTCAAGCTCGAGCAAACGGTTCTCGACTTCGGTCAGCTCGTATGTACGGACGAGTATGTATGCAAGGTAACCGATAGCCGAGCCGAGTCGGGGACTAAATACACCTTTCCTCATATTCCCGATGGTATCTACAAGAAGTCCCGATACATCTTTTGTTGATGCTATGATGAGTTCAGTACCTGTTTCCGAAATACCCGGTCCTTTGTTCTTTCCGCCTTTTGCAGACGCGGCTTTTTTCTCATGCGGACTTATTTTCGGGTCGTGCCTCCAGCAGAATTGACTCCCTTCAGGTGTAAATCCCCCGCAGGATTCTCCATTTGATTTAATGTGTTTGCATTTCATAAATATTAATTTTTTAATGGTTTACTAAAGTTGAGGGGTGGGGGTAACTTAAGTTACCCCTTAGCCCAAAATATTTTAAAATTTTAATGTATTAAGCACTTTTTCAAAATTTAAGTTAGGGTAACTTAGTTACCCTTGATATACATGACGATCAGTTGATTATGTGACATTCTAGAGCTGTTGAAAATTCCTGAAAACATTAATTACAAATATAATATATGAAACTGCAAAAATCAAGGCAATTAGAAAGGTATAACTGCGAATATCAGCGGTTTTTGATGGGGTAAAAATTTTTACCAACAAATTTGTACGAATTGAAATATATAATTTATGCCTTAACCAAGAAGGTTGAGGCTACGGAAACTAAGAAATAATTCTTCTGTTTGATCCAACATCAAAACCCCCTTCCCTTCGGGCGTCCCCGCTCCTCCAAAGGCGGATCTTCGACTTAAATTAAAGGGGGGATTAAGGGGGGTTATGTAATGTGAGAGAAAGATCAAACTTCAATAATCTGTGAATTTCTTAGGTTTCATATTCCCTCAACCATAAAGGTTAAGGCTACAAGTAAGATATCCTGGAGTGGTGTGACGGACAGATTTATGATAATAAAAAATATACGATATTTATTGCATTTTTTTGATTATATTTCATAAAGTTAAGGGGCATTTGAGGTGGAGTCGGGTCTTCCTGACCCGACTCGTGTCGGGAGAGGAACTCCCGACACCACGTTAAATATATAATAAGTAAAATGAAATACATCATTTATTTTTTAATTATTTTGACCATTTTATTAAATATTGATATCTTTTCACAATCGAATGATTATTCATTGTTCAAATTGAATAGGAATGATAGTACGAATTTACATTATCCATTTGCATGTGCTTTTTCACTAAAATTTGAGCTTATGAATGATTCTAGTAAAGTTGAAATTGCTTTTTATAAGTTTTTGGGAGAAAAAGATACCTTGCCTTATACTCCGTATTTGTTCAATACTTTCAATTTTAGTGGATTACCAGCTAGTTCCTACTTATTTGTTTGGACTGGAATAGATGCATTCCCTAAAGAATCAAAAGGAAAATTCTTTTATCAGTTGAAAATACAAGGGGATATTAAAGAACAGCATTTTTTTAGAATTGAGTGATTTTACAGACCCCGATACTGTTGCCTGCCTGTACCGCTTAACGAGTAGCCTGCAGGGGAATTTCACAAACAAAAATATTTGAACAAGGGAGCTTGCTCCCTTGACGTGATGCGAAAGATATATACAAGGGGGCAAGTCCCCTTGTTCAAACAAAGGTTATCACCTCAACCGTAAAGGTTGAGGCTACAGAAATAAATTAAGCTACCTTCCCATCCCCTATATTTTTATAAATCATTCGAGGGGATTTTTTGCTATCTTTATAAATTATAATGTCAAATTTCCTAATATACAAATCTTCAGCCGGATCGGGCAAAACATATACACTTGTAAAAGAATATCTTAAGATCGTACTTAATAACCCCTCTGATTTCAGGCATACGCTTGCGGTAACCTTCACGAATAAAGCTGCTGATGAGATGAAAAGCAGGATAGTGGAGAAACTTTTAGGGCTTGCTGAAGGACGGGAAATACAGTTCGAAAATGAACTTAAAACAGAAGGAGTGAACGTCAATATCCCGGAACGTGCAAAGCAAGTGCTGAACAATATTCTGCACAGGTATTCTTACTTTTCCGTGATGACGATAGACAGCTTTTTTCATGGTGTGATAAGGTCTTTCGCACGCGAACTGCGGCTTCACATCGGTTACAACCTCGAGATGGACCCGGACAAAGTAATGAACAAGATCGTGGATGAATTGCTCGATGAATCCGGCATAAACCAAGAACTCACTGCATATCTTGAAGATTACATCTACAGCAGAATGGATGATGAGAAAGGATGGACGATAGATGCACAGGTAAAAAAGATAGGAAACGAGATATTCCGAGAGCGATACTGGGAAAGGAAGAATGCACTGCAGGATGATATAAGTGACAGCAGGGTTAAAATGAAGGATTTCATCTCGCTTATTTTCAGTATGGTACGCACCTTTGAATCTGAAATGGCGGAACACAGCAACGGGGCACGCAAAATACTGGAAGAGAACGATCTTACGATCGAAGACTTCCCGGGGGGCAGCAGAGGATTTATGAATTACCTTGTGAACAGCATATTAAATAAAAAATATGAACCGAAGAAGTTTGTATTTGAAGCTATAGAAGACCCCGGCAAGTGGATAAAAAAAGGAGTAAAGAAGAAAATCCCAGCCGGGATTATTTCCGCTCTGAAGGAATATCTGTCACAAGCTGTAACCAATTATGAAAAAAATTTCATATCATATAATACCGCAAAAGAACTAACAAAAACCATATACGAACTTGGTGTCTTCAAGGACCTTCTGGACAAACTGAAGGAATACAGGGACACGAACAGGCTGATGCTCATTTCCGACACTAACAACATTCTTCAAAAGGTGATCTCCGCAGAAAGCAGTCCGTTCGTCTACGAAAAAATAGGAAATATATATAAACACTTTTTGATCGATGAATTTCAGGATACCTCAACCTTCCAGTGGGGCAATCTTCTGCCATTGATAATAAATTCGCTGGGTGAAAATAATCTTTCTATGGTAGTAGGTGATGTAAAGCAATCGATATACAGGTGGCGGAACGGAAATATGAAGCTGCTTCTTGAGAAGATCTATGACGACCTGACCGCTTACAGTTCAGTTTTACAGGATAAAAAGCTAAATGAGAACAGAAGAAGCAGAAGAGAAATAGTGCAGTTCAATAATATATTTTTTGATAAAGCTGCCGATGTTCTTGGCAAAAGGGCGGATGAGCATTACGGGGAAGAATCAGGGGAATTAATAAAACGGTCATACAGCGATGTGGAACAGGAATTGAAATTCTGCAAAGATTCCGGTTATGTAAATATAAAATTTATCGAACAAGATAAAGAAGATGAATTTACAACGAAGGATAGAGCTAACGAATATATCCTTGGCGTTCTTGAAGAATTGAAAAAAAGCAAAGTACCGATGAAGGATATCCTAATACTAGTACGGAAAAACAAAGAAGGAAGTGATTTAGCAGGTTTCCTGAATAAAAACGGTTATAAAGTAGTTTCAAATGAATCATTGTATTTATCAAATTCGCCTAAAGTTAAACTCCTTATCAACCTGCTGAAGTTCATCACGGACAACAAAAATCATCTTGCACGTGCTGAGATATTATACAATTACTCTTCTCTTAAGAATGTTAATTTTGATCCGGATAAGCTTTTTTCGGAAGTTTCTGATTCTCACAGCACGCTATTTTATAAAGAAATGCCGGAGGAGTTTTTAAAAACACCTGACGAAGACGGGAACCCTATTAACAGACTTAATCCGATCTTAAATGAACTCTCACTTTATGAATTAATTGAAAACCTGGTACGAATTTTCGGTCTGAACGATCTGCCTGATGCTTATATTGTCCGCTTCCAGGACGCAGTACTTGAATACATGCGTGAAAATCCATCAGATATTACGGGATTTCTGGATTGGTGGGAAGATAATCAATGGTCTTATTCCATTATCGTCCCGGTGCAGGAAGATGCTTTAAGGATAATGACCATACACAAAGCCAAAGGTCTGCAAAGTCACGTGGTGATAATTCCCTACGCAAACTGGGAGATCGATATTAATGGCGGTAAAGAAATGATATGGGCAGCAGCAGATGAGAAACCTTTCGACAGATCAGCATTTCTTGTAAAAGCCGTTAACAACCTGAAAAATACATATTTCGTTAATGATTATCTGGAAGAAGCTTCATTGACCAACATTGATAATCTCAACCTTCTCTATGTAGCTTTCACAAGAGCATCCGCGAGATTGTATGTGATTGTACCCGAAATGGGTGATCATAAATACCGCATTAATAAATTAATTACCGAAGTTATCGAAACATGTGATGCTCTCAAAGAAAAATACGATCCGGCAGCGGGCATATATGAAACAGGCGAGAAGACTTTGTATGAGCCGGGGGTAAAAGAGGAAAAGATAAAGTCACGTAAAATGCAAAAGCATATATCTTCGGATTGGTATAAGAGGATCATCATAAAACCGAAACACAAGAGCTTGAAGCTTGTTAAGGAAAAAGATTTTTCTGATAAAACAAGCCGGGGTATACTGATACACGAAATAATGTCACACATCAAAACTTCTGATGATATTGATTATGCCCTCAATTTTGTGCAGAACGAGGGAATGTTAACGGAAGAATTAAAAGGTAAGTTGAAGGAAGAAATAGAATCTATTATCAATTTAGAGGATGTGCATGATTGGTTTACTGCTAAATGGGAAATAAAAAATGAAGCCGGGATATTAATGCCTGACGGAGAAATATTGCGTCCGGACAGGGTGATGATGAGCGGCAATCGTGCTGTAATGGTTGACTATAAAACAGGAATAGAGAAAGAAGAGCACAGAGAACAGCTAGATAAATATTCTGATGCATTATTAAAATCCGGTTATGCAACGGTTGAAAAATATATATTGTATATTGAGGAAAAAAAGGTAGTAAAATTTTAAATGAATTCGGATAAACATTTTAAACGGATATACAGGAATGACAACCATATTTTTATAACATGCAGTCATTTTTAGATAAACTGGCAAATGAAATATTAAATGAGCACGGGGATAATATTTCCGGGCTTTGTATAGTATTTCCTTCCCGTAGAGCAGGAATTTATTTTAAAAAATACCTGGCTGAGAAATTGCGAATACCTATATGGGCTCCGTCGGTATACAGCATCGAAGATTTCGTGCAGGAATTATCTCCGTATATAATTGCAGATAAGCTTGTATTGATCTTCGAACTCTACGAGGTTTATAAAATTCATGGTGAACAAGAATCATTCGACAGGTTCTATCCATGGAGTGAAATGCTTCTGAACGATTTTGATGAAGCGGACAAAAACCTGATTAACGGGGAGAAACTGTTTAAGATAATTAAAGAACTGAAACAGATTGAAGAAGAGTTTCAGTATTCGGCAGGTGATCTGGAGGAGTTCCGAAGGTTCTGGAAAACATTTTCCGACCGCGAGCTCAACGATCTTCAAAAAGAATTTATCAAGACCTGGGAAATTATCGGTAAAGTTTACGCAGATTTCAAGAAACGACTAGAGCAAAAAAAGATCTGCTATACCGGAATGGCTTACAGAAAATTGTATGAAGACCTTAAAGCGAAAAAAATAGAGATTAAATGGAATAAAGTAATTTTTGCCGGTTTTAACTTTCTGACTACATCAGAAGCAGGAATCATCAAAGAACTGCTCAAAATAGATAAAGCTTTGCTTTACTGGGATACAGACGAATATTATATTAATGATAATGAACAGGAAGCCGGGAAATACCTTCGTGATAATTTCAAAAATCTTGGTATCACATCACCTAATTGGGTGGAGAATAATTTTCTAGATGATGGCGAAAAAAAGACTATAAACGTCACAGGTGCTCCTCTGCAAATAGGTCAGGCAAAAGCGCTGGGTGACGCACTGTCAGAGCTTTGCAAAAAACACGGTTTTAAGCCCGAAAATTCCGCAATTGTTCTCCCGGAAGAGAATATGCTGCTTCCTGTATTGTATACGATCCCATCTGAAATACAAACGATGAATGTGACCATGGGTTTTCCGTTCAGGAACACCCCTTTGTACAATCTCATTGAACTGCTTGGTAATCTTCACAGGCACAAGAAACCGGGTAAGAATGAACCTGTCTTTTATCACAGGGATGTGATAGAGATACTTATGCACCCATATGTAAAATACTCCAGTCCAGCATACATCTACAGCAAGGTCGAAGAAATAAAGAAGAATAATATTGTATATCTCTCTCCAAAAAGAATTGCAGAAGACAGTTATCCGGCTGAGTTATTAACATATATTTTTAAAGATGTGAAGAGTCTCGATGAAGTGTTTGATTATCTTTATAAAATACTCGATATGATCTCCAGCCGTCTTGAGGTCGAAAATGGTAACGGAACCGTTATCAATAAATTTGAGCTGGAATATTTTTTCAATCTTTATGAACAGCTGAATCATATAAAAGAAGCATCCACCGCTTATACAAGCGATATGACAATAGACACTTTCTGGCGGATGGTGACCGAAGTCCTACGCTCGTTAAAAATACCATTCACCGGTGAACCCCTCAAAGGTATGCAGATAATGGGTATGCTCGAAACGAGAACACTGGACTTCGAAAATGTTTTCATATTATCAATGAATGAAGGAGTGATTCCATCAGGAAAAAGATACAGTTCATTCATCCCCTACAGTCTTCGGAAAGGATTTCACCTTCCCACGTATGAAGATGAAGATTCGATCCCTGCTTATTATTTTTACAGACTGCTTCAAAGAGCAAAAAATGTTTACTTGTTCTATGATACCGAGGTCGAAGCACCTTCTGCAGGCGAGATGAGCAGGTTCCTGCTGCAGGTAGAAAACGAGCTTGCAAAATCAAATAAAAACATAAAGTATACTCACTACATTGCAGAAACCGAAGCACGCTCCAGTACGGGTAAAGATATTATGGTATCAAAAACCCCTGAACTGCTGCAGAAATTAAAAGATACTGAATATTTAACTCCATCTAATCTCATCGACTATATCAACTGCACGCTTCAGTTCTACTTAAAAAAAATTGCTGGGATAGAGGAAGAGGAAACAGTTGAAGAATTTTTCAGCCCCGCAACACTCGGGAATATCGTTCATAAAATAATTCAGATTTTATATAGCGATTACAAAGGTAATGTAATAACCACAAAAATAATTGAACTGATAAAGCAAAGACTTAATACAGACTTTGATAATATAACGTACAGCGTATTCCGTTCAATAGAAGGACTAAAGGAAATAAAAGAATTGCAGGGTAAGAACCTCTTATTGAAAGGAGTCATCAAAAGACTTATCAACAATATTCTGGAGAATGATTCATCCGATACACCGTTCAAATTAGTTGACACCGAGAGGCGTGTGGAAAGGTTCATAGAGCTTAATATCGAAGGTAAGGCTATTAAAATTAAAATTTCCGGCAGGATCGACAGAATAGATGAAAGAAACGGCGTTTCCACAATAATTGATTATAAGACAGGCAACGTACAATTTAAAGAGGGCAATAAAATGGATAGTACAGATTATTTTAACTCGATATTCAGCGATCCGGAATATAAAGAAAATTTTCAGGCTTACTGCTACGCTTATTTGTACCTGAATGATAAACCCGGTAAAAAAGTTAATATAGCGATCTATCCTCTAAGAAAAATAAGTGAAGGGTTAAGATTTTTAAATGATGACGGTTTCCCTGAGAATGATCTGACACTATTCGGGATCAGGCTGCAAAAATTAGTCGAAGAGATATTCGATCCTTCTGTGCAATTCACCAAAACCGCTGATGTAGAACACTGCAAATACTGTGCATATAAGAGCCTGTGTTATAGAGAATAGAAAATGCAGACTGCCAGTAAAATTAGGAGACGATGAATAAATCACACCTCTTTTGTTAGTACTTTGTGTGCTTTTCTCCTCCGTGTTGTCTTTCGCCTGAAATCCTCCGAAAGTACACTTATATTCCCGTCAATTTCGAGAACAGCAAGATCTACATCTCCGATGCTCATCACACCGTGTTCGCGCACTGCGCTCTCAAGTTCTTCCATCGAAATCTTGGATGATTCCAAATTCTTTTGTACAACCTTACCGCGATAGACGAGCATCGTTGCATGCCCCTCCAGAATATCAGTAAACTTTTTAGAACGGAAAAGTAGATTTTTAAAAATGAAGTTCACAACGAAGAGAGCAAAAGCGGCAACTAATCCGCCGTACAGCGAGGTACTGGGTCCAACCATAGCGTTCTGAACGGCATTGCTGATGAGCAATATAAAAACCAGGTCCACTACCGAAAGCTGCGCAATCTCTTTTTTTCCGAACAGGCGAATAGCAACAACTATAAATAAATAAACTATAACGGACCGTATAATTATATCAAGGCTTTCCTGTAACATATGAATTAAGTTTTTAGTTTTTTCTTTTTAGCCGCAGGAAATAGTACATTATTCAGAATCAGGCGGTATCCCGGTGAGTTTTTATGCAAAGAAAGCTCGGTCTTCGGAGCACCTACCGCGTGCTGGTAGTCTTCAGGGTCATGACCTCCATAAAACGTAAATGTTCCCCGCCCGAGGTTCCCGTGAACGTATTTAACCCAGTCTGTCCCGGCGTTCTTTGCAAGAATAGTAATCTCGGGTTTAATAAACCTCTCGTGAAACCCGGATTCCTGTCCCAGGAATCCTTTGATGAGAGCAACATGATCCTGTGTGAGCATACACGGAACGGGATCGTTCTTGGCAGAGAAATCGAAAAGCGTAAAATAATCGTTGTATTGACCCGCAAGCAGTTCATCATTCGTGATATCAAGATCCGAATATTCATAGATGTAAGGATCTGTTATTATCTTAAAATTCTGGAATGCGAAGCACTCCGAATAATCCAGCTTATCGTTTGCATTTGGATCTTCCGGGTCACCGTCGTACATCACATCGCAAATATCTGTGTACTGCGATGCAAGAGCTATATCAGGAGTTGTAGCACCCGAGCACATCGTAAAAAGGAAACCTCCGTCCGAAACATACTCTCTAAATTTTTTTACTACCGCCAGTTTCATCTGGGATACTTTTTTAAATCCAAGCTTTTTCGCCATATCTTCATTTGTTTTTACCTGTTCGCGGTACCAGGGAGCGTTGGAGAAAGCAGCATAAAACTTTCCGTATTGCCCCGTAAAATCTTCGTGGTGAAGGTGCAGCCAGTCATAGTCCTTTAGCTTTCCGTCGAGGACTTCTTCGTCCCATACTTTATCATAAGGAATTTCAGCGTATTCCAGCGCAAGCCGAACCGCATCATCCCAGGGCAGAGCATTCGGCGGAACGTATACGGCAAGCTTCGCGGCTTTTTCCAGGCGCACAACATCCATATTATTTTTTTCATCCTGAACCTCAGCATATATCTGTGCAGCTTGAGTACCTGAGATAGGCTCATAACTTACACCTTTCAACGTACACTCATTAACTAGTACATCCGAGTAATCGAACATAAACGACCCGCCCCTGTAATTCAGAAGCCAGTCGAATTCCTTCCCGTTCAATAGATAACTATACGCTATTCCGTATGCACGCAGGTGGTCGGTTTGAGAGTTTGCATCCATAGGTATAAGTAGTTTTTGCTGAGTGAACGAGCATACAGAAAAAAACTGCAGTAACAAAATAAAAAATATCTTTTTCATATCATTTCAAATTATCACAATTAAGTAAAGATTTCAATGTTAGATTTAATATTACCTATATAACGCGGAGGTACGGATTAAATTTCAGAAATATTTTTGATGCATCGATATTTCAATCGATATAAAATGGTTTTTCTCTTTCAACTTGTCCCCAAAAACTCATATTCGTATATTTGTGAGTAAATCATTATTTTGACAAAAGAAAAATCACTGGAAATAGCATATCTTAAGGGTGTCGGACCAAAAAGAGCAGCGGCATTCGAGAAGCTTGGAATAACAACCATACCCGACTTGTTCAGGATCTATCCGCGTGATCATCTATTTAAAATAAATATCTGTGATCTGCATAAACACAGGGATAAGAACGTCCTGATATTCGGAGAGATAACCGATAAGCGTCCACCGCGGAAAATGAACCACCCGATGCATCTCAGGATATCGGATGAAACGGGAAGCACAACGTGCCTGATATGGGGTAACATGTATTACAGGGAAAAACAGTTTCCTGTTGGTGCAAAATTCCTTTTCTGGGGAAAGGTTAACTTTAATACATACGAAAATAAGATCAAATTCGATTACAGAGACCACAAAAAATATGAATACGGTGACGATGAATTCCTGAAATACCCGATAATCCCGTTATATATTTTATCGGGCGAGCTTAAGAAAACCTGGGTCAAGCCGCTCACACTTACAAAGATCATCTTTAATGCGTTCAAACAATATTCTTCACAGATAGGCGAAGTACTTTCCGAAAATATAATATCGGAAAATGACCTTCTCCATCACAGGAATGCACTTTTACGCCTTCATTATCCGATGACAATGGAGAATGTTGAGCTTTCCAGGCAGACACTGGCTTACGAAGAGCTCTTTTATCTCCAGTTAATAATGGCTTTGAAACGTAAAAGCATTGAGAATGACGAAAAAGGAATTTCGTTCGAGAAAGTCGGTGACAGACTCGGTAAATTATTCAGGGAGCTTCTTGAATTCGAGCTTACCGATGCACAAAAGCGGGTAATAAAGGAAATAAGGGCTGACATGAAATCCCGCAGACCGATGAACCGCCTGCTCCAGGGTGATGTCGGAAGCGGCAAGACCATCGTGGCTATATTCGCCATGCTGATAGCTTTAGAGAACGGGTACCAATGCGCTTTCATGTGTCCAACGGAAATTCTCGCCGAGCAGCATAATAAGGTTCTGAAAGGTTACTTCGATAAACTGGGTGTGAAAACCATATTGCTTGTAGGAGGACAGAAGAAAAAACTAAGAGAAGATATTCTTTATGACATAAGAACAGGTGATGCTAATGTAATAGTGGGAACACATGCGCTTATACAGGAAAATGTGGCGTTCAAGAACCTGGGATTTATCGTTATCGACGAGCAGCATAAATTCGGCGTGATGCAGAGAGCAAAACTCAGGGAAAAAGCATTGACCGCCAGCTCACACCCTGATGTACTTGTAATGACGGCAACACCGATACCGAGAACTTTATCTCTTACCATATACGGTGACCTGGATGTTTCGATCATAGACGAACTGCCGAAGAACAGAAAGCAGGTCAAGACAGTATTGAGAACCGAGCAGGACAGGAAGAAAGTATATGATTTCATCCGTGAGGAGGTAAGTAAAGGCAGGCAGGTTTATATCGTATACCCGATAATAGATGAATCCGAGAAGCTTGATCTTAAAGCAGCCACCAAACATTATGAAGCACTCAAAGAGAGGATATTCAAGGATCTGAGGGTGGGGCTCATTCACGGCAGGTTGTTCTGGTATGAGATAGATGAGACGATAGAAGATTTCAAGAATAAAAAAATTGACATACTCGTTACTACTACGGTAATAGAAGTAGGAATAGATATTCCCAACGCTGCTATCATGGTAATCGAGGAGGCGCAGCGTTTCGGATTATCGCAGCTGCACCAGTTGAGAGGAAGAGTAGGGCGAGGCTCGGACCAATCATACTGTATATTGATATCCGATAAGCTGGATGAAAGGTCACAGCTAAGGCTAGAGACTCTGGTTGGTACTACTGATGGTTTCAAGATATCCGATGTAGACCTTAAGATGCGGGGACCGGGCGAATTCTTCGGAACAAGGCAATCCGGGGACCTGAAATTCAGTGCAGCTGATTTATCAAAAGATAAGCAGATAGTGGAAAAAACAAGGGATTCGGCTTTTAAGCTTATAGAAGATGACCACCAGTTAAGAAAAGCCGAAAATTGCGTAATTAGAAATCATTTTCTGACCTATTATAAAGACTCACTTAACCTGATCAATGTCGGATAGCTTTCGAATTAATAAAGCTTATCCTAAAATAAATATTATGACCAATGAATAAAAGAATATATTTTCTGATATTTTTATTAGTACTCGCTGCTGCATTCTGGATCGAGATGTTCGTCCTGAAGAATTACAATTTCTGGATAGAGATGACCATTGCTTCCGGCTTTTTAGCTCTGGTATCGGCTTATATAAATCATCTTTGCGGTCCGGAGATCAATTACCGTTTATATTATTTCGAATTCAAGTATGTTTTTATAGGTGTATTTTCAGCAGCTATATTGTATCTCATATTTTACGGCGGGGATATAATATCGGTCCAAATATTCAATTTTGCTAACGCCCAGGTAACGGACATATACAGCAACAAATCACTTCTTGATCCTTCAGTGATCGGTCTGCTGCTGTTCTTTATAATAGGACCTTCTGAGGAAATATTCTGGCGCGGTTTTGTTCAGGATACAATTGCTCAGAAATTAGGAGATAATGCCGGCTGGCTGATTGCTGCACTGATCTACGGATGCATACATTTAGCTGCAATGAATTTAATGCTGTTTATGGCCGCCCTCATTTGCGGTTTATTCTGGGGTTACCTTTACAAGAGATATAGATCACTCTGGCCGGGAATAATATCACATGCATTATGGGACTTAGTGATATTTGTATTATTGCCGGTAAGGTAATTGGCTTTTTAAATGTAAAGATTTACCAATCTCCCTCTGGCAAAAGGTTTAAGTATAAACCCTCCAAAGGAGTTCCCCGGATAAGCAGGAATTACACGATCAAGACCCGGATAGTATTTAATTAATCCCTTACCTGATAATTTCTATCAGACCGCTCGTAACTGTTTTACTGTGGTTGTCCAGCAGGTATACTCTGTAGATCCCCGGATCATCGAAGCTCATATCGCTGTCGGAATTCCTTTCAAAGTAAACGTACTTCATGTCAGGTTTTATGGTATAATCGAATTTTTTATAATATTCAAACGTCCTGGTGCTGCAGTTATATTTATCAAACTGTATAGATACATCCCTCAAACCGAGTTCATAATCACATTTTACCATCACTGTCAGGTAGCCTACATGAAACCTGTCACTAATACTTATCTCACCGCTGGATACGTATTGTTCACAAAAATATAGAACCGGGGTATTCTGGGCGTTAACCTGTTTCGTATATCCCAGAACCAATGTTACAAGTGCAAATGCTAAAAATAAGTTTATTCTTTTCATTTTTTTCCTTTCGTTAAATAATTATTTGAGTTTAAAATTTAATTATGAGATTAAATACCAATCTATTATCTAATAACAAAAATGACAAATATGTTATTTTCGAGGCTTCAGAGCATTTTCGTACACCTTCAGGATAGCGTCAGTCATTATTTCTACAGTAAACTTTTTCTTCAGGAGTTCCAGGCTTGCCTCACCCATCTTTTTTCTCAAATCTACGTTTTGAAGAAGCACACGCAACTTATCAGCAATCAAATACGGATCTCTATCGCTCACAATAAAACCGTTCACTCCTTCTTCAACCATAGCGGGCACATCTCCAACCCTGGTAACAACCAATGGCAATGCCTGCGCCAGCGCATATAGTACGGCATAAGGAAATGTTTCTCCCCCGCCTTCGACCGATGTATGAGCATATATATCGAACGCAGAATAAACTGCCTGCATATCGTCTCTGAATCCGGGAAATATTACTTTTTCTTTAACTCCAAGATTATCAGAAAGTTCCTGAAGCATCTTTTCAAGCTTACCGCTGCCCACAACCATGAGACGGGTATCGGGATATTTGCTTAATACTTCCGGGAAAGCTTTGATGAGATATTCCTGCCCTTTGAATTCCACCATACGCCCTACATTACCTATGAGGATATTGATATCTTTTATTCCGAAATCGCTCCGTATCTTTGAACGCATCGACTCGTCTCTTTTCATAGAACTTGCTTCAATCCCGAGGTGTATCAAAGTGATCTTTTTTTCGTCAATGGTATCATCGGCGAGCAGAAGTTCTTTTGTACATTCACCGTCAACAATGAACTGGCTGGTCAGGTATTTATTTCTCAGCCAATGGGTCGGATTATATTCTATCGAATGGAAACTGTGGTTAGTAGTTATGTGTGCCGTATGAGCAAGTCTTGCTGCAAAAGCACCTGCCGTTCGGTCATAATTGGTATTCGAGTGCACAAGGTCTATTTTATTTTTTACTATATATTTTTTCAATGCCCTGATATTCCTTATCAGCTTTCCCCTGCCTTTTGCCGGGTAATTTAAAGTGAAAAGGGGTATTCCTGCGTCTTCGCATTTTTTATAGATGGGATTGTCTTTACGGCATGAAACAAACACCTCATGACCTCTTTGTTTGAGCAGACAGGCGAACTGGTAAACAAAAAATTCCCCACCGCCGTAAATATTCAAAGCATTTAATAGCAGAACTTTTAATTTTCTCATAAATATAAGCAAGATATAAAAAAAGTTGCGTTATATTAATGAAATTTTCAATCATATATATTATAACTTGAATTTTATATATTTGTACTCTATGAGTTTTGAAACAAAGTCTTGAGAAAAAAATCATATTCATCTGAGGTTCTAATACCTCTTATCACCATATTATCCGATATAATTGCAATAGAAGCATCTTTTGCAATTTCATACTGGATAAGGTTCTACTCGCCTTTCAAAAATTATTATCCTTTCTCCGGACCTCTGCCCGGGTTTACCGGATACATGGTGTTGTCACTAATGGTCATACCAATCTGGATATTAATCTTCCAATCGAGAAAAATGTACCGTCCGCGGAGGGTAGTATTTATTTTCGATGAGTTTTTCCTTATCGGGAGATTGGTTACTTTCGGTGTAATATTTGCTTTCGGGCTCATATTCTTTTACAGGGTATTCCCCTATTCAAGGTATGTATTCGTTTTCATCTGGGCTATCTCCATAGTTCTCATAACACTGGGCCGCTACATGGTACTCAAAATCGAAAAAAATTTATATAATAGAGGAAAAGCATTAAAAAATGCACTCATCATAGGAAATAATACAACTGCTCTTGATATTTATAAGAACTTTATAGACCACCCTTATGCAGGATACAATATTTGCGGTTATCTTGAAGAGGATCATTCCATCGATATAGACCTGCCGGATAAAGGCAAGCGATTGGGTTGTTATTCGGAAATTATTCCCGTTATCAAGCAATATGGCATCGAGTCTGTGCTGGTTACCATACCATCGAACGAAAATGATAAACTTTATGAAATTATGAAGCTCTGTGAAGGCGAAAATGTTGAATTTCTCCTTATACCGGATTTTCTCGAAATGATAACATCATCAGTGCGGGTACAGGAAATAGACGGGATCCCCTTTCTCAAGATAAAGAGTATACCGATGAATGTGTGGAACAGGATAGTCAAAAGAGCATTCGATATCGTATTTTCATCGTTAATACTACTCCTTACTTCCCCGCTATTATTAGTTTTGGCTTTGTTGATCAAGATCACATCAAAAGGCAAAGTTTTTTATAAGCAGGAGCGTGTAAGTCTCGAAGGCAAAAAGTTCTATATGTTCAAATTCCGTTCGATGGTAGAAGGTGCGGAACAGGAGACAGGAGCAGTGTTCGCCTCCAAAGATGATGACCGAAGCACACCCATCGGCAGATTCATGAGGAAATTTTCTTTTGACGAGCTGCCCCAGTATATCAACGTGTTAAAGGGAGATATGAGCGTAGTCGGACCGCGTCCGGAACGGGAATATTTCATCAATATAATGAAGCAAAAGATTCCGAAATATCTTGAAAGGCACAGAGTAAAGTGCGGAATAACCGGTTGGGCGCAGGTGAACGGGCTGAGGGGTAAAGACACTTCTATGAAAAAGAGAATAGAATATGATATTTATTATATAGAAAACTGGTCTATAATATTCGACCTCAAAATAATATTAAAAACTCTCAGAGAAATGTTTTTTTCTAAAGCTGCATTTTAATTTTTATAAATGATACCTGTAATAATATTTTACGCGCACGTAGTTTTTCTTGTGTACATATTCACAAGAAATTTCCTCGATGAGGGATTTACCAGCGGGTTTCTCAGCATCATATTCATCATAGTAATATTTAGTGTCGGATGGACGATATCCGAATTTTTATTTTCACTATTCATGGATGATAAAGGTCTGGGGCTCTTATTTCCGAGGGCTGCGTTCTCTTTGATGTTTCTAACCCTTGTGGAGGCTGTATTTTACAAATTTTATTACGGCAGGAAAGCTGTAAGAGTTAAAAACGACTAGTTCTGAGGATATTATCTTTATCAGCACTTTCGATACCGGTATGCCTGTCGGGATTGAATAAATACCTATCACTGCCTCGCCTTCTTTCCCTTTCGACCTGATAATAGCCGTATTTGTTCCCATCGTAGAGGACAACTCGATCAGGTTTGCTCCGTCCTCAATTACAAATTGTACATCTGCTTTTTTGAAGGGGGTTTTGAAACCGAGCAGATTAGCCGGGTACACTTTTAGTACAAGCTGGGATTCTGTTGTTGCCCGGAGCACTGCCGGATCCATCTCGATCTTAACCTTTTGGGTGGTAAACATCACACGCTCTATTATCAGGGCTGTGAGTGCAATTGCCAGTATGAAGGTAAGTTGTTTCGTGGCGTAGTTACTCCTTACGGGTGATGGTCAATCATCACCAAATTTTAATTTCACGTTTTTCGGCAGTTCGATCTTGCTTTCCGGTGATGAGATCTTAGACTGCTCTTTCTTCTCACCTGCAGAATATTTAAGAATTTTAATATCAGCAATCCTGCTGTAAGTAACTTCATCATCTGTGCTCTTGCTTTGATCGATCTCTGTATACAGCAGGTTTATTACCGGTGTCTCAGGATCCTCCTCTGACTGTATGATATTATTGGATTCCTCCAGTTCGAAAAGATTCTTTTGGGTCTTTTGCGTCCTGTCCCTGAATGAAGGTATCTTTCCTTTTATCTTGAATTCCGGTTTCCCCTCCGATACAACATCTTCCGTATTTTCCTTCCCTGCTTCTGAAAATAGCTTTATCTCTTCGTCATCCCGGTTCCGCAGATCCAGCATCTCGGTAATCGAGCGGTGCTTGTTCCTCTCTGTAATTTCTTCATATTTGCCGAGCCGGTACAATTTTTGACGGGTCAGCTCTGAAGCCTGAATAATTGCTTCTTCATCAGAGTATAAAAGCTTACGGTCTTTGACGCAGAAATCTCCGTTTATCATAACATCGGAAATATTTTCAGATGAGAGATTATCTATTATGAATTCACATATGTGCTCAAACTGCGTGCTTTCAGAGAAGAACTGGAATCTCAGGTCCGAAAGGTCTATAAAGATCAGGTCTGCCGGCTTATGAGGGGCTAGGCAGTAGCTTTCACCGTTCTCCGGTTCATCGCTGAAGAAGGATAACTTCGGCCTTTGCGTAACTGATGAGAGGAAATCTGTACTCTTGAGGTTAAGCTCTTTATACCTGTTTCTCAGCACACGCATCTCCCGAAAGAGGTCATCTCCCAGCCAGCCCGTAGCTATGCTAAAATTGATATTCTGAGACAGAAATTCATCGAATGGGAAATACCGGTTAGTAAAATACATCAGATCACTGGGACAAATTATAAGATTAGCTCTCTTTTCAGACAGTATCTTTATCTCGTCGTAGGTCAAATACAAGGGGTTTATGACAGAAGTATCTTCGTTGATAAGGTTGTATTCATCGAATAGCTTAATAACAGGTTTATTGAAGACCCGCCGGAATTTATCCGTTACCTCTTTATTGGTCGACACCTCAAGAAACAATTTTTTAACACCGTTATTCCTAAGCTCGTTGATCAGTGATATATCATATATTGTCAACTGGTCTTCATCAGTAACATAATAGGCAGTTCTTAGATCCTTAAATTGATGAAGCGTATTATTATCCTGCCGGATAGGATAGCATACCGATACCCTTTGACCGCTGAGCTTTTGAGCTTCCATTATCGGAGAAAGGTGGTTGAGGTCCTTCCTCAAAGTGAATTCGTTGAGCATGCAGACGCCCGATTTCAGGTTCTTCTGAAAAGAATAGTTATATATGTTCGTCAGATCGGATTTCATTTCTTCGGTCTGCAGCTCCTGGTAAATATAGTTAAAGATGAAATCGGTATATAGATCGCTGTCTGTATTCTCATAATGTCTTTTTCTCAGGAGGTATTTTATGAAGACACCCTCGGATTTTTCACAGGAGTTAATTAATGGAGGCATTATCATTTTGTCCCTGCAGTCAACGATCAACGCATCGGGATACCGCTCAAGCCATTTCTGAAGCTTTGTATTTTCAGTTTGTTCGGAAATACCTGAATCGCTTTTAGCGATATCTTCGATGTGATCTTCAACAACCAGAATAGAACGCCTGCCGAAATCATCTTTCGGATTCAGAGTGAATACCAATGCATCTTTAAGTATTATCATAGGTCTCCGATATCAAAAAATTCATCCATTATGAACTTACTTTTTATCAGCTCATTTCTGCCATCCTGATATAGAGCATATTCGAATCCTTCTCTTACGCTCACAGCGCCGTATTCACTATCTGTATTCACTGCGGCAAAAGCTACCTGGTAATTGCTGTCACGGTTCTTATGAGAAAGTAAGTTCAGTTTTATAACACGCTTTACCGCAATTGAGCAGGCTTCCTGCGGTGATTTTCCCAGACGCATCATCTCAACGACCAGAAAGCTTCCGCATGCGCGGATACATTCTTCACCCCTGCCGGTTGATACTGCACCGCCGATTTCACCATCCACATATAACCCCGCACCTATCAGCGGTGAGTCCCCTACCCTTCCGTGCAGCTTCCATGCGGTACCGCTTGTAGTGCAGGCCGCCGATATGTGCCCGTCCTGATCTATTGCAAGCAAACCTATAGTATCGTGGTTGCCGTCATCATTTATACCGAGTTTTCTCTTCTCTTTGTGGGTCAAAGGCTTAAGTTCGAAATTTTCCGTGTGATATTCCTGGGATTTTCCTGAATCGCTCTCTTTCCATTCCTTATATTTTTTTATCGAAGTTTCCGTGAGAAGGGTCTCGGATTTGAACCCGTTCAATAATGCGAATTTATATGCACCATCACCGGCAAGCACAGTATGCTCCGTGTTTTCAAGGATAAGCCTCGCAACAGAGATCGGATTTTTGATATGTTCCAGAAAAATAACAGAGCCTATCCGGGCTTTCCAGTCCATAATGGCAGCATCGAGTGTTACCCTTCCTTCGTTATCAGGCAAACCGCCATAACCGACACTTAAAACATTAGGATCCGATTCGGTAAGTTTTGCACCTTCTTCCACAGCATCCAGAGAATTACCCCCGTTGTTTAAGATTTCAAAGGCTTTTGCATTTGCTGCAACGCCGTGTTTCCATGTAGAAATTACCAATGGTTTCATATACAAATATAATTAATTTTTTGTATCAATGATTGTTCATTATTTAAAACTTCGTAATTACTGTTGATAGAAACTCATGCATCTAACACTGTGTAATATCAATATTCAAAACATATTCTCTTGACTTATCTGTTCCTCATCAACATGTATACTGTATACTATTTTATCTCTCTTTATAAATTAACTTGATTATGCTGTATCAATTATGTAAAATAATTGTTAGGAATATCAAAATTATGCTGAAATGGATTTCGTCGTATAATTGCATTCTGCTTGTTACAGCAATACTCCTCTCCGTCGATATAACATTTTCACAGACCGAAGGGGTAAACAGGTTATCGGAGCCGTTTAAAATGGTACGGTTAAAATATTCCGGGGGCGGCGACTGGTACAATGACCCTAAAGAAGAGGTGAACATGATGGATTACCTTAAGAAAAATACTTCTATTGACGTGGATGAGCCAAAATTTTCCTATGTAGATATTGCTTCTGACGAAATATTCGATTACCCTTTTATTTTCATAACAGGACACGGTAACATCAGTTTCTCGGATGAGGAGGTAAAACGGCTTAGAACGTATCTCGAGCGGGGCGGTTTCTTATACGCAGACGATGACTACGGGATGGATAAGTCATTCCGCATGGAAATGAAAAAGGTTTTTCCCGACCAGGAAATGGTAGAGCTGCCTTTCAACCACAAGATCTATAATTGCCATTTTTCACTGCCGAAGGGGCTGCCGAAGATCCATGAACATGACGGAAAACCTCCGCAGGGTTTCGGCTATTTTATTAACGGAAGATTATGTGTTTTTTATACTTATGAAACAAATATCTCAGACGGCTGGGACGACCCGGATGAGTACAATGATCCCCCCGAAAAGAGGGAGGAAGCCTTTAAGATGGGAACAAATATTATAGTATATGCCTTAACTAATTAGAGGACCTGCATTGAACGGACTGGAATTAACCTATAAAGGATTTATTAACAGGATAGCTGCCGTTAACAGGAAAGACATCCTGTTCAAGCTTATGCGTCACAGCCTTGTCACCTTAAGTGTATTCATTATAGCTGCACTTCTTCTCATTTCCTTCGAAGCTATCTTCAATTTTTCATCTTCGGTAAGAGGAGTTATTTTTTACCTTTTCTTCCCGGCTCTTGCCGCTACCATATTAGTAGTAATAGCTTCAGCTTATTTTAACTATACAAAGCTCTATCTCTCCGACCGCATCAATTATTATGCGAAAAGAATAGGCGAAAATTTCCTTTCTATTAAAGATACCCTGTTAAACGCAATACAGATCTACAATTATACCGTGAACGGCGGTAAATATTTCTCAAAGGACCTTGCATCAGAGAGCATTAAACAGGTTGATACAATTACTCATGATATTAATTTCCCGTCCATCATCTCGTACAAGCTGAACAGGAACTACGCAGTGCTTTTTATATCATCTGCATTCGTAATTGTATCTCTATTATTTACTTTTCCTAATTTATTTGGAGCGCCCGCGTATCGCCTGATCCATTACAATTATAACTTTGTCGAGAACTCCCTGGGAATAGAATTCAATGTTAAACCCGGTAATATTGAAGCGTCTAAAGGCGATGACATAAATATTTCCGCGCATATATTATTCAATGATCCTGCTTACAAAACGGATAACGTGAATTTTAATACTAAAGTATTATCATCTGAAGGCATAGAGCTTATCTCGAACTCGCAGAGCCTTTCTTCCGTTTCTCAAAACGAATTTCAGACCGTCCTAAGAAACGTAAATACAAATACGATCTACTGGTTCGAGTACAAAGGGATAAGGAGTTCCGAATACAAAGTAGATATAGTCTCGAACCCTATCATAAAGAACATTAAATTAATAGTATATCCACCCGCTTACACAAAGCTCCCGTCACATACGATCGATGGTAATGAAATTTCCACGATAGCGGGCAGCAGGATATACGTCGAAACCAATGCATCGGATGAACTTTCCGGTGCTGAGATACAGTTTGCAGGCAATTCTGACGTTAATATGGATATTAAGGGAAATGATGCTGTGGGTTCGTTTACAGCAATGAAGAACGATGAATTCAAGATCTCAATTGCAAAGAACTTCGGCGGTAAGGTATTGACAAATCTAAATTCCCTGAATTATAGTCTCAGGGTCTATCCGGATGAATATCCTAAAATTGCCATATTAGAACCCAAACCCGATCTTCAGCTCAGCGGTGAAAATGAAATAATAGTCCGCTCAAGGATCTCCGATGATTTCGGGTTCACAAAAATGCGCCTGGCCTATAAACTGAGCAAGTCGCGTTACGGGATGACCGATAAGGATTACAATTATGCCGAAATCCCTATAAAGAACCCGGATGCAACGGTTCTTGAAGTACCATATGTTTGGAATTTAAAAAGCATGAACCTTGGAACTGAAGATGAGGTCGAGTACTACGTAGAGGTATTTGACAACGATGCCGTGAGCGGGCCAAAATCAGCAAGATCAGAAGTTCAGAGATTGGTCTACCCCTCCCTCGAAACATTATTGAAAAAAACCGAAGAACAGAAAGATGATATCGAAAGCTCGTTGAAGTCATCTTATGATAATGCGATGGACCTGAAGCAGGAGCTCGATAAAATGCGTGATAAAATGGATAAAAACCCTGAGGATCTGGGACTAAACGATAAAGCAAAAATGCAGGAACTTCGTAATAGGATCGAGAACATACAAAACCAGCTTTCATCAACACAGCAAAGGCTCGATGAGCTGATGAGCAATCTCCAAAATAAGAACCAGATATCAAAGGAAACGCTTGATAAATATATGGAGCTTCAGAAGATGTTCCAGCAGATAGATTCAAAGGAATTACGAGAGGCTTTGAAAAAGCTCCAGGAAGCAATAAAAAATCTCAACCCCGACCAGATTAAAGAAGCACTGAAGAACTTCACATTCGATGAACAGAACTTCAAGAAAGCTATTGACAGGACAATGGAGCTGTTGAAAAAAATATTGAACGAGCAGAAACTCGGTGACCTGACAAAAAAACTTGACGAAATAACCAGGAACCAGGATGAGCTGAAAAATAAAACCAAACAGACCGACGAGAATGATAAGAAACAACTGAACGAGCTTTCAAAAACACAGGAACAGCTGAGGAAAGACCTCGAAGAATTCCAGAAGCAGACCAAAGGGCTTACCGAAGATATGAAGAAGCAGGATTATGATGAGATTACAAAACAGCTCGAGCAATTACTCAAAGAGATGCAGAAGAGGAATATCGACCGGAATATGAATGAAGCCTCCAAACAATTACAGCAGGGGAATAAAGATAACTCAATGGAAAGCCAGTCACAGGCATCCGAGGATCTAAACGAGATGAATAAAAGAATGCAGGACCTGCTGAACCAGATGCTTCAGAACGAGGATAACAAACTGATGGCAAAGATGCAGGAGATAATGAGCCGTATACAGAAGATGTCAAAAAAACAGGGCGAGCTTAAAGCGAAGTCACAGGACCTCGACAATAATTCGGATGAAGAAGATTATCAAAAGAATGCGAAAGACCAAAAGGAACTTCAGGATGAGCTTTCAAAAACAATAGATGAACTGATGGGCTTATCCCGTCAAATGCCGATGACTCCTCAAATGATGAAATTGCTCGGCGATGCATTCAACCAGATGGGCCGGGCAGAACAGAGCTTAACGAAGAAAGACAGCAAGTCAGCTTCGAAATCACAGGGAGATGCCAAAGAATCTCTTGACAAAGCATTAGAGAGAATGCAGTCCATGTGCAAGAACGGGAAGAAGCCCGGTAACGGAAGCAGTCTATCGCAGTTGCTTGATGCTTTGCAACAGATGATCGCGCGCCAGCAGCAGCTCAACGAACAGATGGGAAAAATGGGTATGAAAGGCAACTACGGGAAATATTCGCAGGAAGAACTGTCACAGATGCAGAGATTGGCAGCGGAACAGGAAACTGTAAGAAAAAATCTGCAGCAGCTGAACGAGGAGTTTAAGAAACAGCAGGAGATCGAGGGAAAAAAATTACTCGGAAACCTTGATCAGGTTCAGAAAGATATGATGGAAGTGATCAAGGACCTCCAGGATAACAATAT
>JBEKSX010000037.1:0-26456 GCA_049516635.1 Ignavibacteria bacterium
GATTTCGATTGACTTGAAGTATCGGGTTTAAACGTGTGATCTCTGATGATCTGAATAGGAACACTATTAGGTAAGTTCATACATTTCGCTTTTAAAGCCCTATGGAAATTTCGAAATAATAATTCTTCAGCTTGCGGTAATAAATCTTCTGCCAATGCCTTCTGTTCTGGAGTTAATTCGAACAATTCTGTTTGAACAGCTTCATCCTCTTTTTGCAAATATTCTAAATAAGAGATTTCTTGGGTACTTAAAGCTTGGTTTGCAATTCTAAGACTAGCAACTTCTTCAGGGAAATATACTAGAATACAGTCAGGACTATTGTCTGAAAATAATGATTTAATTTGATCAGCATACATTTCTAGAAGAATTCTGAATCTATCATAAACGGATATTTGAATCGCTTCTTCATATTTTTTTGGATCTATTATCTTAATTTGTCTTACATCAATCTTGAACTTGCATTTTAGTATTTCCTCTGTTCCTAAGAACTCAGGATATTTAAGTACATTACTTTCATCAGTAAGAATTGTTGACTGCATTGAGTCAACCCAATCAACGATATCGTCGGTTTGATCTGGAAGAGTAACTAGGCCTAAATTAATGTTTTTACAATTGCTATAAAAATTAGAATCATAAGGACCGCAACGGGTAAGCAGTGCCTCTCTGATATATGGATGAGTGAAACCGCCAGCAAATTCTAACTTAGGTTCACTTATTTTACTAATTTCAATCTTCATTTTAAAAAATAATAATGTTTAATCTAAAATAGGTACTTCACATTCAACATATTTTGCATCTAGCATTAGATCATCTACATCGATACCACCTATGTTAATTGCACTGTCACCCTTACTAAGAAATTTCAACCAGAAATGTAAATCATCATCAACATTTTTGTTTCTATCAAACCTGAATCGAGAAGTAGAGTACTTTCCTCGCAAATAAGATTCCATCGGTGTTTTGCCATCTTTTTTTGTAAACATGTAGATTGGTTTAATGCTTATACACCACTGTTTGCCCAAATGATCAATTCGAAAAGATATTCCCTCATTTTCATGAAAAGTTCGTCTTTTTGTCTCTCTACGTTTAACGACTGCCCTAGTTGCCTTTCTATTCATTCTAGATTGATATGTAATTTTGTTTTCTCTTCCCTCTGTTAATAAGAAATAAGCTCTTTTACTTTTATAATCAACAAATAGTCCTTGTTTTTCAAACTGATAAAGGTAAAACTCCCAATGCTTGATAATCAACCAAGAAAAGCGTTTTTGATTATCCGTGTCTAAAATAAACCTTTCTACGTTAATTTCCTCAATTTCGTCAAAATCGACAATATTGTTGAAATATTCTTCAAAAATTGACAAATCTACAAAGCTTATTAGTTTCTTATTTCTAACTTCATCGTGAATATCAGTTATGTAAACCGGTAATATTTCACTATGAGGAAGTAATGGTAAGATTTGTCTGAAAGTTAAAGGTCTTAACGGCATCAGGTAGATTTTAGTTGGAAGCAATTTGAAAGGCAAAAGATTAGTTATATATAGTTCACTTTTTGAAACTGGTTTGGCTATGTTATTAATTCGGGGTGAGGTTTGGATTGCTTGTTGAAGAGTACAAACTAATGATGTATTATTATTTAATACCCTAAACAAAGCTTGACCATCATGTTCAGCCATAAAATCAATCACATCAGGCATGCCAGAGCCAGCCTTATCCATACTTCCCAAACCGAAAAATATATCAGCAATCAACCTATTCCGTATATCAGATAAACCTCTTATTGGTTGAAATGTTAAATCTTCCTGAAAAACAACTCCATTACAAACCCTTCTCGGTAAACCACCGGGTGTAATAAACTGAATTTCCTTTCCTGTATAGTATTTGATTTTATTAAACTCGCGAATACAATAATCTCTATGAACAAACATATTCGTTAACATTTCGGTTATCGCTCTTGGTGAATAAGCTAATCTTTCTTCAGAAGATTTTTCTTTCTTTATTCTTAAATAAGGGTTATATTTTCTTGAGTCAAAGAATTCAATGAGTTTATTATATTGTTCTATTAGATTTCCGTCAAAAACGATTCTATCTTTATCATCAATTTCTAATAACGTCTTAACATAGGTAAACGTATTCGTTACATCTTTTCCGAAAATAAGAAAACAAGCAGTTGTTGGAATTAGTCTGTCATCTTTTTTTATCAAGAAATACTGACCAAATAGCCAATCTTTATACTGCGATGGTTCTACTTTAGCTGTTATAAGCCTTTCAAAATATTTTGTTAATACATTTTTAATTAGATTTTCATCTAAATCTTCATACCATTTGCCATCCACTAATTTGTCTTCAAATTCAACTTCTGTAATAGGTAATTCGCTCGTGGGTTCAGATAGGCAATATTCTTCATTTAATTCATCATTTATTCTAGTCATCAATTCATCAAAGCCTTCAATCTCAATGTGCTTAAAATTAGTTCCTATCTTTTCTGCAAGCGTCGACACGTGATCATTTAACGATTCATCTTTTAAACCGCACCAATATATTCCATTTCTATACTGATTGGATTCTTCGACACCATTTCTTAACAAGTCAATCATAATGGACTTTTCAGCTCCTCTATACCCTATGACTATTAAAGGGCAACTGCTTAAGGAAGGTCTTAATAATCTAATTAATTCACTATTTAATTCATTCGTTTCCTCTTCCAGAATTCTATCAGTGTAGTATTCAACGGCTCCATGCAAGTATACAATTTGGCACTTATGAAATTGATTAAAAACAGATAAATCATCTTTTGTCCTATTTATTTCCTTTGGTTTTGGAATTATCGGTTTATGATCTCTAATCGAATCCGCTATAAGTGTATCAAAGTTAGTTGTAAGAATTAAACAACACAATTGTCTATATACTATATCTGCGAGAGAATTATATCCTTTACTTATAGGTAGTTTAGCTCTAACCATATCTAATAGAAACTCTTCCCGAAAATTTTGTGGTGTTAATAATATCTTCACCACAGTAGGAAACGCTTCGGCAATATTAAGTCTATATTTTTCAAACCAATCTTGATTCTCTAAATAGCTATTCCAATCACTAGCAGGTACCCGATCATATGTTCTCCAGTCTTTACCCAGTATACATCTCGTATAATAAGCTTTAACTATTTTAATGACTGCATCCTTTGCTAAAGGAATGCCTGACCTGAATGATGCACCGGCACCTAGCAACAAAATGGGCCTAGATAAATTACTAGGTCTAAATAATGAAATTAATTCGGGTATATTTCCAGAATTGATCATAGATAATTTATAATAACTAATTTACTCATACCTTTTATTATAAAAAATACTAATTTCATACAAGCGACTATTTTTCTATATATTGTCACTCTTGTTGAGCTTAATAAGCAATATAATATCTAGATTCATTAAGTTGTCATTGACCTAATTCGATTCAATCAAAATATGTTTAATCGCTAAGAATCATATCCCCTGCTTTTCACAGCTATACCTTCCTTTTTGCCTTGATTTTTGCAGATTGTTTTAGTATATTTGTTTTTGTACGTTTGGTATATTCATGCAAAGATACTGCAATAAAAGTTTGTTCTTTACCATTTGTTGTAGAGACGCCTCGATGCGTGCCCGACGCAGGAGTGGAGGCGTCTCTCTATAGGAGACGACCCACCGGGTCGTCTCTACAGTTCTTTGACATTTTGGCAAAATCAGTTCTTCCGAAAGGCTTTAAGTTACCCTAACTTAAATTTTCAAAAAATGGCGATTACTGAATATATTAGCATCATTTTTGGTCAAGGGGTAACTTAAGTTACCCCCACCCCCTATGTTTATCAAACTCTGTGAAAACAATTAGTTAGTTTATTCAACAAAAGTTTTTTGGTATCTAAAAAGTGATTAAAATATGCTGCATATCAAGAATCGGAGAGGGTAGGTGCAAAAAACATTACTAAGTAATCATTACTTAAGTAATGAAAAAATGGCGATTTTGAGCTTCCTGATTACTTGTGATTACTTCAGTAATGGGGGTGGGTAGGCAATAAATTTAAATTTTAAAAATATAAATTTCAAAATTGCAGTTTTAGATAGACTTCAGAATTTGCACGTTCTTTGACATTTTGATGATCGGTATTAACAAATAAAAATGGATTCCCACCTTCGTGGGAATGACATTGGATAGGATATTACTTACGCATCCACGTAGGGACAGGCGGCGTAGTGCTCGCCGGTTTTCTTTTCCAGCGGCGGGACTTCGAGTGCACACTCTGCTCTTGCAATAGGACATCTCGTCCTGAATCCGCAGCCGCTGGGTTTCCTGAGCGGAGTGGGTACATCTCCTGTAAGCAGAATTCTCTTTTTATCTTTGCTCTTTAGATTGGGCAGCGGTACTGCCGAGAGCAATGCTTTGCTGTAAGGATGAATTGGGTGGTGATAAACGTCTTTGCCGTCACCTATCTCCACAATATTGCCGAGATACATAACAGCAATACGAGAGCTAATATGCTCGACAACGGAGAGATCATGCGCAACAAAAAGCAGTGACAGATCGAACTCGCTCTGCAGTTCCTGAAGCAGGTTAATTACCTGAGCTTGAATAGAAACATCGAGAGCGGAAACCGGTTCATCGGCAATGATGATCCTCGGGTTCGTGGCAAGAGCGCGGGCAATGCCTATTCTCTGTCTCTGTCCGCCCGAAAATTCATGGGGGTAACGCTTGGATTGTTCCGCCTGCAGACCTACTTTATCGAGCAGCCATGCTACACGTTCATCGCGTTCTTTCTTATTCATTTTCGTGTGGTAGAGAAGCGGCTCCTCGACGATCTGTCCGACAGACATTCTTGCATTCAGCGAAGAGTACGGATCCTGAAATATTATCTGCATGTAACCGCGATATTTTCTGATCTGTTTCCTGTTCAGCTTGAGGAGGTCTATTTCACCGTTATCTGTTCTTAGCCAGATCTCGCCCGTTATAACGGTATCGGGAGTAGAGAATTTCAATACGTTGATTATCGCTTTGGCAACGGTCGATTTCCCGCATCCGGACTCACCGACCAGGCCAAGTGTTTCGCCTTTCACTATCTCAAGGTCAATTCCGTCGACAGCTTTGATATCGGCTATCTTTCGCAGGAATAAACCGCCCGTGAGGGGAAATTTTACCTTTAAATTTTTTATCTCTAATATATTCTGTGGCTGCATCTGTTAACGTAAAATTTTCAAATTGTGTCATTCTGAGGGAACGAAGTGACCGAAGAATCTCATCGTAAGTTCAAGTATAGATTCTTCGCTGCGCTCAGAATGACAATATCGTAATTAGAACAAATGACATCTAACAAAATGACCGGGATTCATTTCCTTCAGATCTGGTTCTATGGTCCAGCACTTATCCATCACTTTCGAACATCTCGTACAGAATTTGCACCCGACAGGGAGTTCTAGAATATGAGGGATGATGCCCGGTATAGCTTTCAGCTTGCCCTGTGTTTCATTGTATGGATCAGGAAGCGATTCGAGCAGTCCTATTGTGTACGGGTGAAGTTCTTTTTCGAATATATCCTGTGCAGTACCATACTCCTGTATCTTTCCTCCATACATAACTATTACACGCTGGCAAAGCTCGGCAACAACACCGAGGTTATGGGTTATCAAAAGTATCGCGGCTTCCTTCCTCTCATTCTTCAATTTAAGCATAAGGTCGAGAATCTGTGCCTGTATGGTAACATCGAGAGCCGTTGTCGGCTCATCGGCAATGAGCAAGGAAGGGTTGCATGCAAGTGCCATTGCTATCATAACTCTTTGCCTCATGCCCCCGCTGAAATGATGCGGATAATCTTTCATCCTTTTTTCAGCATCAGGAATACCGACCAGCTCCAGCATATCGACCGAGCGTTTATGCGCCTCTACTCTGGAAACATCTTCGTGCGCCAGTATTACTTCGTTCAGCTGGGAACCTATTCTCATCACTGGATTCAGAGATGTCATCGGTTCCTGGAAAATCATGGCAATCTCATAACCGCGGTATTTCTTCATCTCTTCATAGGATAGTTTAAGCAGGTCAACGCCTTTGTAAATGACCTGACCGCCCTCAATCTTACCGGGAGGATCAGGTACCAGTCGGTTGATGGAATATGCTGTAACGGATTTGCCCGAACCTGATTCTCCTACTATACCGAGCACTTCGCCTTCGAAGATATCGAAGCTTACATCATCGACAGCTTTTGCGGGAACGAGTTTTTGATATTTTTTACTTCGAGCTTCTTCCTCATGAAGCACTTTCTCGGTTGCTTCGACGTAGAAGTATGTTTTAAGGTTTTTTATTTCAACTAATTTTTTGTTCATTAACTAATTTCGATAACTATAATATAACTCAGATAAACATTACCTTAATCTTGAATACACTTTCGGATCGAATGCTTCTCTTACGGCTTCTCCGATGAACACGATGCAAAGCAGAGTAAGAAATTCAGCTCCCAAAGGACAGGCAACCAGCCACCAGTTCTCGATGTTCGTCATTCCCTGGCTGATGAGCTGTCCCCAGCTCGGTGTAGGGGGCGGAAGCCCGAATCCGAGGAAGTCGAGTGCTACAAGAGAGCTTACAAGCCCCACTATTTCAAACGGGGCGAAAGAAATAACGGGAGTCAGAGAATTCGGAAGGATATGTTTGAAAATAATTTTCTTATTGGAGGCACCCATTGCTACGGCAGCTGAAACGTAATCGCGGGCTTTTTCCCTGTAGAATTCTCCCCTGATATAATATGTCAAAGTCATCCAGCCGAAGGCGGTCATAATGAATGTAAGGAGGATAAAATTCGGCTGAACGATAGAACTGATTATGATTATTACATACAGGAAAGGAAGAGTTGACCAGATTTCTATCAGTCTCTGGGTTAGTATATCAACCCAACCGCCGAAAAATCCCAGCATGGCTCCTATAGAAACGCCGATGAGATATGAGAAGAACGTTACAACCAGAGCGAATGATATAGAAATATTGAATCCATACACAAGCCGTGCAAATACATCCCTTGCCCTATCATCCGTTCCGAATATGTGCTGCCATGAAGGATGATGAGGAGGAGTGCCTTCGGTCTCTTCAAGAAGATTCTCATTCGGGTGGTAAGGATAAAGAGGCATCAAGACCCAATTATCGCTGTTGTCTTCCTGGAACTGTTTTTTCAGCATACGGTAATTTGCTTCGCCTGCCCTATCCTGTCCAAAAAAGCTGGCTTCGTAATATTTGAAGATCGGGAAATAATAATTCCCATTATATTTCACAATTAACGCATCTTTATTTACAAATACAGGAAGGATAAAAGACAGAGCATACAGGATAATAATTATTATGAAAGAATAGTAACCGCGTTTAAGGGATTTGAATTTTCTCAACCTTTTCTTGAACAGTGAGGTGGAGATAATCTTTTCCGGTTTTTTCTCTACTCCAGATGGTTTTTTGTCTACAGTATCGGTCATGAAAGAAATAAATTTTTATAAAACACTTTTCAAAGAATAATTATATATCATTTGAATCTGATCCTTGGATCTACTAAAGCATATATTATATCAGAAAGTATATTGCCTACAAGCAGAAGGAAACTGGATATTACGAGAATTCCCATAGTAACCGGGTAGTCCCTGTTCAGGATGGACTTATAGCCGAGCAAACCCATTCCGTTTATGTTGAATACAGTCTCTATCAGAAAGCTTCCCGCGAGGACCAGACTAATGAAATGACCAAGTCCTGTAACTATGGGTATCAAAGAATTCCTTAATGCATGGTAAAATATCACGCGTTTCTCCGAGAGTCCTTTTGCAAAAGCCGTACGGATATAGTCCTGTCCAAGGTTTTCTATGACCGAATTTTTCGTCAAAGTTGTAAGGATAGCGAAACTGCTAACAATATACGCGAATACGGGCAGGACTGTGTGAATAAACTGATCCCCTACCTGCTGGAAGAAAGTCATTGAATCAAAGTTCTCGGACCTGAAACCACCTAGGGGAAATACATCCCAGAAGCTGCCCCCTCCGAAGAGGATGAGCATCAAAGCCCCGAAAGCCCATCCGGGAGTTGAGTAGCCCATATAGACTATCACTGAAGAAACAAAATCGAAGGTCGAACCGTTCTTCACCGCCTTGAATACACCCAGCGGAACACATACAAGATATGTAAGAATGAACCCTATCAATCCGAAATAGATAGATACGGGAAATCGTGACGTAATCACATTCCAGACAGGTTCAGCGTACACATAGGATTTTCCGAGATCGAAGTGTATCAAATTACCGAGCCATGTTACATACCTGAGGTGTATAGGTTTATCGAACCCGTAGAACTTTTTCATCTCAGTCATTGCAGACTCGGGTATATTCAAAACACCTGACGTTGTCCCTCCGCCGGGGCTGCTCACTTCTCCGCCCCTGCTCATTCCCATCCGGAGTTTCATAATTTCCATCTCCAAAGGCCCGCCGGGAACGATCTGCAAAATACAAAAAGTTATAACTGTTATTCCTAAAAAAGTAGGAATAATTAAAAGTATTCTTCTGATAAAATAAAATGTCATATTAACGTCAAGTTAATCTATCAGAAGAAGCGAAATAAATTTTTCATTCCGCTTCTTCCAGTTTAAATATTTAATGAGATAAATTATTTCAGTTGTTGTTCTTCCTTTGCTTTCACGTCCATCCAGTATTTACTGTCAACTTCACCCTGTTCCATTTTCTTGTTCTTATCCTGAATTGCTGCGTCATATTCAGCACCTTTTTCAGGATCATTCCACCACAATGAGGGGATAACAAGATAATCGTTCAATCTTGTTAATACCCATTTCGGATATCCGAATTTATTATGAAATGTAATTCTTTGATACGGTGCATACCAGCCGAGTGCATAGCCATGGAAATTTGTAGCAATGAAATCTATTTCTCTAATAATTTTTACTCTCTCTGCTTTATCGAATGTAATATTATACTGTTTGCACAGATCATCTATTCTCTTATCTTTTATACCATCCCAGTTGGTAGTATTGGGCTGGTCAGCCGTATTCGAGTGCATTGAGCTTTCCGGATTTGGTATACGTAAGCCCGTCCAGGCCATCGGCAGGATGGTGAAATTTCTTTCATTTCCTAACTTAAATAATGTTGTCCCGTCTATTTCTTTCAGGTTTATTTTAATCCCGACTTTCTTACAATCTTCCTGGAACACGGTTAAATACCTATCCTGTCCTTTTACGAACGGAAGGTCAATCTCAAATATTTTTCCGCCTTTCACAAGGTAGCCGTCGGAATTCTTATCTTTCCATCCTGCTTGTTCCAGCAATGATTTTGCCGAATCAAGATTAAATCTTATCTTCGGATTATTGGGGTTTTCATAAACTGTCCCGGGGAAATAGCTGTCTTCCGGCGTATAAGCATCATAGAAAAGCTTCTGATTATATTTTTCCCTGTCAAAGAGATATGCAAACGCCAAACGCAGCCTGATATCGTTAAACGGTTCTCTTCGTGTATTGAAACATAATCCCGATGTACCATTAGGATTTTCGTTATATACGCGGCGTTTCAGTACCACCCCCCTTTTGTATTCATCAAAATCAAATCTTTCATTCCACCACTGTGCCCTTGATATGCCTATCACATCAAGCTCACCTTTCTTGAATTTTTCAAATTCAAGCGATTCATCGGAAACAACCTCAAATCTGACGAGGTCAAAATTGTTCATACCTATGCTGAATCTCTCCTTCTCACCCCAATAATCACTTCTTCTTCTTATCATAATTGACTGACCTTTTTTGATATCATTTTTGTCAATTAGATAAGGTCCGCTTCCGGGAATAAATTCAAACTGATATTTTTCCAGATATTCTTTTCCTGTTATATTACCTATATAATGAGCGGGTAATATTCTCATCGAAAGCGCGAAATAATAGAACTGTCTCCAGTTCAATTCTTTCGATTTAATCGAAACTATATATTTGCTTTCTGCAACAGGTTGTTCAAATGTTCCCCAAAGAATATTGGAATATGCCTCAAGAATACCGGGATCGATGAGCAATTTCCAGGTTGCTACTACATCCTCAGCTGTAACCGGCTTCCCATCTGCCCATCTGGCATTCGGATTAATACGGAATTTGAATGACATCTTATCGGGCGCTATCTGCCAATGAGTTGCAAGACCGGGGACATAATCCTCCGTGACAGGATCCGGATTGAGCAGAGTTTCATACATCAACCCGCCCGCCATATTGTTAAAATAACTATTGGCATCTTTCCCCTCGGTTCTGAGCGTTGGAGGAAAATCACGAATGGACATTATCATACTACCGCCTTTTACAGCATTGGAATCACCTGTGAGATTATAATCTGTTTTAGTCTCCCAGCCCTGTCCAGTAAATCCGTTGCCGCCCTGTTCAGCTGTAACAGAAGGGTCTGCACCCGGTGGAGTATCGAATTGTTTGATAGATACCGGCTTAGTATCAAATATTTTTTTCTGTTTGGAACTTTTACCGCAGCCAATTAGCAGCAAAGCCGCCAAGAGCAGCACAGCAAGATTAAATAGTTTGTTTTTAGATATCATTTTTTGTTTCTCCAAAAAACTTAGTTAACTTGATTAGTTATTGAGGTAATTTTTATTAAAATTGATAAGGTTTAGAACAAAACAAAATAATATATTAATAATTAATATTAAATTTTATTATTTATCCCCTTTGGGTTCAATTTTACAAGGAATTAGAATTTATTCCTAAAATAAGATGGAAAAGAAAAGTAATAAAATCCAATATAAAAAGGCAAAGAACTGAATAGCCGGTTTATCTCACTTCTACAGAGTATTATAATGCTAAGATTCTATCTATCTAAACCTATATTTTACTTCTGGATGGTCCTCATTTCAATATTTTAATTAATGTTATCTTATTATTTTAGTATAAAAGTAATAATAAAAAGAATATTTTGTAACATGTCTTCTAATTACGTAAAAGACACTAAGAAAAATAATCTTTCAAAATACCTGAACCACGCTATCACACTTCATGCGTACAAACATGATGAACCTATAAGAAAAGGCAGCGGTACCGCATTGAGGTTTAAATCAACCCCGAAGGAAAAATGCATGCTTGTAACTAATTTTCATTTGCTGCTTAATAATAATATCCGGGCAGATAAATTCGTTATAAGAAGTATTTGCCCAGGGGCTGACGGCCGGATAATGAAATATAAAAATGTTATCGGATTCGATATTTTGAAAGATATATTAATATTCTCCTTTAAATGCACTATTGATTGCCCCATACTCACTATTAGAAAAACGAAATTAAGAAATAAGGAGAATATCTTTATACCTATCCATCGAAAAAATGGATCGGAATTAAAAAATGTAAGTTATAAGAGAAATAAATTTATACTTCACAGGAATGTTATTCTGATAGAAGCAGACGGAAAAGCGGGTGAAGGAATAAGCGGGTCGCCTGCGATAGACCGCAGCGGAAATTTTATCGGCATAGTGGCCGGGGGAATCAAGGGCATTAATGGAAACAAATCGGTATTTATAATTCCGGAAGAGGATATAAAAAACACATACAGAGGAGATTATTACACGGACGAAAAAGAGAAGGTTTTTATGGGCTTTATTGACGCTTACAGAGCTTTTTTAAACAAAGATCATTCAAATGCCATACTGAACTATGAAAGATACATAAAATCTTTTCCTGATGATGCCAAAGCACATTATCACCTCGGTAATGTGTATCATTACCAGGGTATGACTAAAGGAGAAATAGACAATTACCGGAAAGCTATGGTATGTTATGACAGAGCCTTAGAATTACTACCGGTTTACACGCAGGCAATTTTCAATAAAGGAAATATTTATTATGATTTGAACCGTCACAAGGATGCAATAGAATGTTATAATAGGGTTCTGAAAATTGCACCATATTATATTAAAGTATACATCAACCGCGGCAACGAATATGTAAAAACGAACCAGTACAGCCGGGCATTAAAAGAGTATACAAAAGCCATTCAGATGGATGATACTTATCCTGAAGCTTATAATAACAGAGGAAACGCTTACATGGAAATGGGTAAGTTAGAAAATGCATTTAAAGATTACAGGAAAGCTTTAGAACTGGATCTTTTCGATCCCGATACGATCTTTAATATGGGAACATACTATTATCATAATAGAAAACATAAAAAAGCCTTACAGTATTATAATAGGGCAATCAAAATAAAACCCGGGTTTATTGAATACTATATAGGACGAGCAGATCTTTTTACCGAGCTGAAACTTTTCGATAAAGCAATATACGATTATACCAGATCGATTGAACTAAATAGCGGGATAGGAATATGTTACTACAAACGTGGTGAATGTTATTTCAAGAGAGGAGATCTATATGAAGCAAAATCCGATTGGGAGAAAGCAATCTTACTGGATGAGAATTACAGAAAAGAATTATCAAGGAAAATAGAAAAAATTAAAAATAAACTGATATAAGAATTCGTCAATCCTCCTTTTTCTTTTTTTCATTTTTGAACGTGAACTTAATTTCTTCGGGGGGTGTACGTTCCTCCCTTATAATTTTTATGTTCACGAAAACTTTATGTTCCTTTACCACAGGGCTGGCATTTAGCAGACGGTAAACATCATTTATCATTCCTCTTTCAGCCTCATTAAATCCTTTGATCGTTAATCCTTCATACACATTATTATCATTTCTTTTCTTACCTATCTCTCTGCTGAAGAAACGGTAATTTACCACAGGATCAGGACCAATAGTAAAAGTATTCAGACTATCCGGCGATGTGGTGTATATTTGTTTTAGATCATAATCTGCGCCTGATTTCGACCCTTCAGATAAAAGCGAATCAATCGATATTTCATGCAGATATTTTTTAAGGAAAGCAATTAAACTGTACAGGTGATTAAGCTTCCATTCAAACCTGTTGTCAAGCATGTACTTTAAACTCGAATGCGGAATGGAGGTTTCTTTAGCCACCCGGTACAAAGTGATTCCCTGCTCTTTCTTTAAATTTTTCAGCAGTTTTTTAATTTTTAAGTTTAAAGATTTATTATCGAACATTCCGGTTTATTTAATTAATGATATTAGAACTTTGCTTCGAGAAAAATAGTGTTAATACCCTATGTATAATAAATAATATATGCATTAACTAAATAAGCTACATTAAACAAAATTAGTTTTCAATGCAAATATTTTATACAATTGTAATAATATATCGGAGACAAACAATCGGAAATCCTATCAAATACTATTGTCGATAAAATTACAGTTAGAAAAGACCAATGTGATACTCAATCTATTGTTGTTTGGTGAGATTAAAAACCCTGTTATCTGAATCGGTTAGATTCATCTTGATGCCATCTATCTTTATCCTGAATACTCCTTTCTGTTTTGTATCCGGATGTGTTGCTTCCAGTGTCAGTACACCGCCTTCCTCAGATACTATCTGATATGATGCTTCGACACTCGGAAGAGCTTCCCCGTGTATGTTGCCTTCCATTATTAATTTATCTTTTGTGAATTCGTAAACAATTTCAACTTTGAATTTAGGGTTATTTGCATCATTCAAACTGTCAACTGACCATCTGCCTACAATTTTATCAGTGTTATGTTTAGAACATCCTGCCAGACCGATGAAAAACGTAATAATTAGAAAGAGTGCGAATTGTGATTTCATCATTATTTAAAGGAATAATTGCTATTTAAAATATAGGTATTATCCTATATTATGATGAAACAAGAAAGGCAGATAGAATTATAATTTTAGCCTTTTTCATCTTCAAATATGAAACCATTAAAAAACAATTTTTTTAATCTAATACCACACTTAAATCACTAACCTGAAACTGGTATATATGCCTGAAAAACCAGTAACCTAATAGGGGTATAAGGGTAAAAAAAGATGCAAACAAAGGTTTCTAAATTGTGAACACCAGTTTCTAAAGGAATTAAGTAATGAGAAATTTACTAAAAAACATACATTAATACGATTTTTTAGCTTTGGCACCCTACTTGTACCTTCAGAAACATATGTTTTCATTAATATTATATCACTGATCAAAAGAGAATATATGTTAGTTTATAAAGATACAAAGACCGAAACGTTAGAACTGGTAATTTACTCTGTAATAATATGTTTTGTATTGGTTTGCGGAATGATGATTTCTTAGATCGGATACGATAATGAATAAACAAAAATGTCTAAAAAACTTGTGAAATAATGAAAAAACTTTTACTGCTTACAGTCTTCTGTATATCACATTTTATCTGCATTAATGAGGTTTTCGCACAGCCTCAATGGATACATACGAGCGGAGGTCCTTTAGAGGATAAAGCTTACGCCATTGTTGTTGACAAAGCAGGATATTCCTACGTAACCGGTTATACTACCACAACCAACCAGGGTACAAATTGGTATACCATTAAATACAAGTCTGACGGTACTGTTAGGTGGAGTGCTTACTATGACGGACCCGCTCATTCAGAGGACAAGGCGTATGCAATAGCGGTAGATAAATCCAATAATGTTTACGTTGCAGGATACAGCACCGGGATAGGCAGCGGGCATGATTTCACAACGATAAAATATAATTCATCCGGTTCACAGCAGTGGGTGCAAAGATATAATGCTCCTAGCAATAGTGATGACGAAGCACATGCATTAGTTCTGGATGATTCAAGTAACATTTATGTTACAGGTTTCATCGCAGGCTGGGAAACCGATTACTACACTATTAAATACAATTCAAACGGCATATGCCAGTGGGGAAAACTGTACAACGGACCCGGTAGCGGTGAAGATAAAGCTTATGCAATTACACTTGATAGAAATTCTAATGTTTATATAACAGGATGGAGCGAGGGAAACGGTACCGGATTCGATTATGCCACAATAAAATATAACCGCAGCGGTACGCAGCAGTGGGTAACCCGTTATAACGGACCGGGAAATGCAGAAGATAAAGCTTATGCTATAGTGGTCGATGCAAACGGCGATAACATTTACGTCACGGGATACAGTACCGGAGTGTACAGTTCGTTTGATTATGCAACCATAAAGTATAAAACCGATAATGGTGAGTCACTATGGACAGCCCGTTACAACGGTCCCGGAAACAGCGAGGATAAAGCTTATGCTATTACAATGGATGGGAATAACAATGTTTATGTAACAGGTTCAAGCAGAAACGGTACTACAGAAGGTTCAGAAGATTACTTCACCATAAAGTATAACTGCTTTGGAGACAGCATCTGGACGGCAAGATTCAACGGAACCGGAAACAGTACAGATATTGCTTACTCGCTTTATATTCCTAAAACCAACCACAATTTATTTGTAGCCGGCTCAATCCGGAGCGGTTCGGTCAGCGGAACCGAAGATATTGGAATTTTGAAGTATGGACTCATATCAGGGAATCTCATTCAGCAGGTAAGATATAATGGTACCGCTAACGATGAAGATGCGGCATATGATATATTTGTGGACTCGCTCGATAATGTTTTCATAGCGGGATATACGACAAGCTTAAATACGGGCAAAGATTACATTGCAATGAAATATGCTAACGGAGACCTGGTAATAGTCAACATACTTTCGACCGGTGTTCCAAAAGACTTCGTTCTCCATCAGAACTACCCGAATCCATTTAACCCGTCAACAACCATAGTATTTGAAATCCCTTCATCTTCGAATGTCAAGCTCGTTATTTATGACATGCTCGGAAAGGAAGATATTGTGCTTGTAAATGGATATCTCAGGGCAGGGATTTACCAGGTGAGTCTTTCGATGACGACCTTATCTTCAGGCGTGTATTTTTATTCTCTTACTGCGGACGGGTATAAAAATGTTAAAAAAATGATATTGTTAAAATAATGAATACTTTTATGGAAAATAAATTTAAAAAACAGAAAAAATTTTACCAAAAATTTTTAATCTTTAATTTCAAACACCCCTTTTCAAAACTAAATAGAAGGAGTAGATCAGATATGATCAAAAAACCGTTAATTACTCTGCTCTTGATGATTATGCTAGGATTCTGTTCGATAAGCTATTCACAGCAGTGGGTAAGAACGTACTCAGGTAATTACAAGGGAGATGCCACCTCAGTAATTAATGAGGCACACGCAATCGCACTTGGCGGTGAGAACACTTCGTTTGTTACGGGTTTCAGTACAGATTCTTCAGGTCATACAGCAATGTGTACTATCCTATACGGTTCAGACGGAACCCAGCTGTGGTTAAAAAATTACACTGATACAGGGATGATCGGTGGAGGCGATGCAAAAGCATACGCAATCACCGTCGATGCTGCAGGAGAAGATGCTTTCATAACCGGTTATAGCACAGATTCCCTGGGAGCAGCGATCACCACCATCAAATATGCAAGATCATCGGGACAACTGATGTGGATATCCAGATATTATGATTCCACTATCACAGACAGCAAAGCTTATGCAATCTCGGTGGATGCTGCGGGTGATTTAATAGTTTCCGGTTACGGAAAACTGTCCAATACTCCTGATGAAGAAATAATAGTAATAAAATACCATCCTACAAGCGGTGATACCGTTTGGGTCAGCAAATATCATGTACATCCTGTTAATGTGGCAAAGACCCTTGCGGTCGATAAGGATAACAATATCATCGTAACCGGGTATGTCGCAGACGATACACTACTTACGGGTTCAGAGGATTATATTACTATTAAATATTCCTCATCGGATGGTAGCGTTCTCTGGGCAAAAACGTACAATGGCCCCGGAAATAGTACTGATATCGCTCAAGCAATGGCAGTAGACGATTCAAATAATGTTTATATCACGGGATATAGCACAGGTGATGGATCAGGTTTAGATTACTGTACAATTAAGTACTATTCTAATGGAGAACCTGCATGGATAAAAAGATATAATGGTCCAGGAAACAGTGATGATATCGCTAACAAGATGGTATTTGCCAAGGGTAGTGTCATCGTTACCGGCTCGAGCAGGAGCGGTCAGGTTGCAGGGACGGAAGACTATCTTACGATAAATTATGATGCAGGAACAGGGAATTCCGTTTGGGATAAAAGGTGTGACGGAACAGGAAGCAACACAGATATTGCATACTCCGTCGCATACTCCCCCGTAACTGAAGCGGTTTACGTTACCGGCACGTGCGCACACGGTGAGACTGAGAGTACAGAGGATATGGTTACAATAGCATACTCTGTTGATTCAACCGGTGCAGTACAGGATTCACTTGCATATAACAGTCCATACAACAATCAGGATGTAGCATATGATGTAAAAGTGGATTCACTGAATAACGTATACGTAACAGGTTATACCGTGACCAGCGGAGACAGGCCATCCAAAGTAACCCAAATCGTTACGATGAGGTACGGAGCTTCTGGTAAAAAGCAAACCAAAAACAACATTCCCGTAGCGTTCAAGCTTTATCAGAACTACCCTAACCCGTTCAATCCGTCTACAACAATCAAATTCGATATCGGAAGAGCATCGAATGTAAAGATTGTTATTTACGATATTCTGGGCAGGGAAGTGGCTATGCCTGTGAATAGTATGTATACCCCGGGTAATTATGAAATTAGATATAATATGCAAAACTTAGCATCCGGAATCTACTTCTATCAGCTAATCACTGACAGTTTTAGAGATGTTAAGAAAATGGTTTTATTGAAGTAAGTATAAAATGCCAAAAGAAGCCGTAATATTACCGATGAACGACAGCGAAGACAAGCCCGAACAGGCAGATGAAGTAACAGATACTTCAAAGTCCCAAACGGGTAATGTCTCTACGTCTCAGAACACAAGCAGTATTCAACAGCTTGGGTATCTGGAATCTACACCTATACTACTGTTCCAGTTGGATGGTGAAGGTATTATTAAGGCTCTCGAAGGCAGGGGTCTTGAATCATTAGGTATAGTTCCCAGGGATCTTACAGGGACATCGGTTTTTGACGTATATCCTGACAAACCGATGGTTCTCGAAATTATCCGTCAGGCTGTGAAAAATGGCCAGAGTTCAAGTATATTCGAATTTGAAAATTCGACTTTTGAGCTTTTCATAAAAGAGATCAAGGAAAATGGAAAAGGCAGTATACTGGGTGTTGTTATGGATCTTACGGAAAAGAACAATGCGGTCCAGCAGTTAAACATTCAGAAATCTTACTTCCAGGAATTCTTTGAAAGCTCGCCTGAAGCAATCGTAATTCTTGATCATAACGATAAGGTTGTTAACGTCAACCATGGGTTTGAGAAGCTTTTCCAGTACAAACTGGATGAAGTGCGGGGAAAGAGCAGGGATGAGATACTCGTTCCCGAGAACCTTATGGATGAAACTTTAATGATGATGAACCAGCTGCATCAGGGTGAAGTTGTCAGGCTTGAAACTATCAGAAGGCGAAAAGACGGAAGCCTGGTGGATGTGCTCATTCTTGGCAATCACATCGAGGTTGGACCTGATTACGGTACATACCTTATATACAGCGATATTTCAGCCAGAAAACGTTCGGAAGAACAGACAATGGCATCTTTGCTCGAGAAAGAAACTCTGCTGAAAGAAATACATCACAGGGTAAAAAATAACCTGCAGGTCGTTTCTTCGCTTCTTTATCTCCAGTCAAGGAGCATAAAAGATAAAGATGTTGCTGCGATTTTTAAGGAGTGCCAGAACCGCGTCAAATCAATTTCGTTAATACATGAGAAATTATACCAAACAAGAGACCTTTCCAGAATTGACTTTGATAAGTACATAAGAAGTCTGGTCAGTTATTTATTCAAATCTTTTGATATAAATCAAGACCGGATCTCTCTGCACATAAGATCAGAAAATATCTTTATGAGCACAGATACAGCGATACCGTGCGGATTGATAATTAATGAACTGATAACGAATTCATTGAAATATGCCTTCCCGAACGAAAGAAAAGGAACCATCAGCATAGAAGTTACCTACCATACAGACAATACATTCACATTGATTATCGCAGACAACGGTATCGGTCTGCCGGAAAATATAGATCTTCAGCATACAGACTCTCTCGGTCTGCTGTTAGTACAAACCCTGGTAAACCAGTTAGATGCTACAGTAGAACTTGAAAGAACCGGCGGTACTAAATTTAAAATCTCATTTTCAATTTTAAAATATAAGGGAGGGTATAAGTAAAATTGACCTTACCGGTAATACAAAATAGGATATCGCCTCCAGTCCCGGTTCAGGGTATTATTAAACGGGAAAGGCTGATCAGCCTGCTAACGAGTAATATTGGAAAGAATCTTACACTCATTTTCAGTCCTGCAGGCTATGGTAAAACCGCTCTTATACAGAATTTTGTTACGTCCCATAATTGGGAATATGCATGGCTAAACGCTTCTGCCGATATAGATCATATCTACACTTTCTTTAACTATCTGGTTCATGCTCTAAAGCAAATTGATTCCAAGTTTGGAGAGAACACTTTAGAAATGGTAGAGTCAAGAAGACAGAGATATCAATTATCCAGGAACACCAAAGTTGTAGTAGATGATTTCGTCAGCATATTTATTAACGAGTTTAACAAGACATTCAAGGATGATGTAATTCTCGTAATCGATGATTTTCAGAATATTGAAGAATCAAAATGGATAAAGGAAACATTCAATAAGCTGTTTGCTTCAATACCGAAGAAATTGCATCTTGTTATTATCAGCAGGCAGATACCGGACTTTGATTTCATACCGCTGATCGCAAAACGCAATATGTTAAAGATAGGCATGGAAGACCTTATATTCCGTTTTGATGAAATAATCGACCTCCTCGAAAATATCTATTCTATCGAATATTCTGAAAACGGTGTGAAGCTGCTCGAGAATAATCTTGGCGGATGGATAACGGGGATACATCTGACACTCCAGTCCTATGGAAAGGATTTTAACAACATAAAACTGGATTATCAGAAAATCCCGGAAAATATTTTTAACTTCTTAGCTGATAAAATATTTAGCCGTCTCGACAGCGAGATACAGAACTTCCTGCTCGTTACATCTATCCTCGATAATTTCAATGAAGAAATATGCAACGAAGCATTAGGCATTAAGCACAGCGGAGAGATCATTAACTCGCTGATGTCTAAGAATCTCTTCATTCAAACCATGGCAGTAGATAAGGGCAACGGTAATTCACTGGTTTACAGCTACCAGATCCTTTTCAAGAAGTTCCTCGTTTCCAGGCTGTATGAGTCTAATGATAAGGTAAATATTAAAGATATGCTGAAGAAAGTATTCAATTATTACATGAAACGCGGTGATAAGATTTCAGCTATCAATTACCTAATTCTTGCAAGAGATTACGAAACTGTAATTCCTGTAATAAAAGAAAATTTCTCTTCTCTGTTTGTAGATGCCCAATTCGAATACCTGTGGAAATGGCTTTCCTCGATCAATGAGGAACTAATTTTACAGAATCCTTATCTGCTCTACTTCAGCGGGATGTTGTATAAGTACTATATTGGTGATCTGGATGCTTCCCTGGACTTCTTCCAGAGAGCGTTAAACATGTTTACCGATAAAGATGACCAGCAGTTCGTTATAAGATGTCACTTGAACAAAGCAAGCGTCCTGTTGAATTTAGCAAGGACCCAGGAAGCGATTTCGGAACTGACCGAAAAGCTCGGCACTGAAACAGAAGCAGATAACAGAGCCAGGTATCTTTATTACCTTGCACTTGCTTATTACCAGAACTCCGAGTACAATAAATCAGAGGGCTTATTGAAACAGGCTCTAGAGATGTGCAAGAATGAAACGCTGAAACGCCTAAGGATGGATGTGTTGAACCTGCTGGGACATATAGAACTTATCAGGGGTGAATACAGAAAATCAGCTGAATATTACGAATGTGTACTGGAAGGCAATCCTAATGTATTGCACAGATTTGAAACCCTGTGCAACCTGATATTACTTGATTCACAATCGGGCAAATATTCTAAAGCAGAGGAGTTTCTAACAAAGTTAAATGAACTGATCGAAGGATTTAATACTCCTATCCTGAGAATCCCGTACCTCCTCGCAAAGCAGGCTTACTATTATGAATCAGGAAATTACACTGCAAATATTAAGGTGCTGCAGGAAATCAATTCCACCGCACTGGCAATGAATCATAAGAAGTACATCTATCTGAGCTACAGACTGCTAGTCGACTCATATTATTTTATGAATGATCTCCGCAAAGCACGCGAATACTATGAACTCTCATGCAAATCCCTGGATAAAAATAATGAACTCGAAGTAATGGAGCTCAAGGCTACCCTCGCAATGCTAAACAAGAGGGATAATATGGATCCTTCAATAGAAAATACGATGCTCGAAGCATATGTATACTACAACAGCAACCAGTTCACACATAATAAGATACAGATATGCTATAATCTTGCAGATTATTACATGAAGAAAAAGGATTCGACAAACACAAAGAAATATCTTGAGGAGTGCTTGAGGATATCATCGGAAATGGATTACCTATCATACCTGTACCGCGAATCGCATAACTGCAAAGAACTCCTTGAATTCGCGCTAAAGAACGGTATGCATGCAGACTTCGTAAATACGATATTAAATTTACATCCTTCACAAAAAGAGATCGATTCTGAAACGGAAAAAGCGGGTTTTTGAGAGCAGATAATATTTATTCATCCCCTATGCTCTCAAAACCGCTATCCGTGTTCACCCCATTCTACCTATAACTGCTTAAACCTACAAAAAACTTAATATTAGAGCATTCCGCATTTTCATATCTTGATACTGGAACTGAACAGGAGCTTGCGTCGGCATTTGGTATAAGAAGCATTCCATCAATTTTATTCTGTCCTAAAGAGGGCAAGACACAGATGGCAATGGGAGCAATATAAAAAGAGACTTTTGTAAAGCTGATCGGCAATATATTATTATCGGAAGAAAAGGTAGTATAGTTAAAAAATACTCAGAAATTAGGCCTGACCGGATTTCCCAGCCGGGTTTTTTTATAAGCAATAATTACTGCTGTAATCTATATCTGATAAATATAGAAAAATAAGCTATTACTACAAGTGTACCAATAGAGGTCACGATGAAAGGTGCAGATGGCGAAATGCCTGACCATAATATACCGGCCAAAAAACTCGCACACATTGCAGCTATACTGTTAAATCCGGAGAAAAATCCAACCGCAGTTGCAGTTTGTTCTTTCGGAGTAATATTAGTTATCCATGCTTTTGATATGCTTTCATTCATTGCTGCATAAATTCCATAGAAGAAAAAGAGAACGAATATACCTGTAATGCTTAAATCGAATGCCATACAACCATAGACCGCAGCAAAAATAATAAGCCCGATTATAAAGCTTTTTTTCAACCCGATCTTATCAGCGAGCATTCCGGCGGGATAAGATGCTGCTGCAAATACAGCGTTATAAAAGACATATGACATGATTACGCTGCTATCCGTAAATCCTTTTTGCTTTATCATAAGAAGAAGGAACATATCAGAGCTGTTTAGGACTGCAAAGAATAATAAACCGATCACAAGTCTCCTGTAATCGCGGGCTGATTCCTTCCAGTATTTTAAAAACGAAAAGAAGCCGGTTCTTTGTTTACCCGGTACGATGTCATATTTTTTATCCCTGATGAAAAATGAAAGGGCTATACTCGCTAATCCCGGGAAGAAAGCTATCAGGAACATTTCTGTATAATGACCGGGATAATAATTTAAATATAGCAGGGCAAAAATTGGACCTATTACGGCACCCAGTGTGTCCATACCCCTGTGAAGCCCGAATATTCTTGCCTTTGTCTCAATAGTGGACTCGTGCGAAAGTATAGCATCCCTTGACGAGGTTCTTATTCCTTTCCCGAGACGGTCGATGGCTCTAACGAACACTATCCAAACAGGAAATGTGAATAACGCAAAAAGAGGTTTAGAAACTGCACTTAATCCATACCCTGCTTGTACAAAGGGAGCCCTTCGATTCAGTTTATCAGAGAGATTTCCAAAATAACCCTTGCTAAATCCTGCAGTTGCTTCAGCTATGCCCTCCAGAATTCCAATAACCAGGGCGCTGAAACCGATGCTCCTCAAATACACCGGCATAATGGGATAAAGCATTTCGCTGGCAATATCTGTGAACAAACTAACGAAGCACAATACCCAGACAGTCTTTGATATAACTACTTTATGTACTGACATTCTTTATAACATTTATTTATCTGAAGTAAATTTTAAAATCACATCTTTGAGCCCCGGATATATATTCAACATTTCATTTCTTTTCATCAGCTCGAAATCCTCAAAGTGAAATCCGGGCGAGACCATACATCCGACTAATGAATACGAATTAATATCTTTTACTTCTGCACCGAATATCGTCCCTGCTGGAATGACAACTTGAAGTACTTCATTTCGTTCAATACTAGAACCCAGACGGATAGTGTTATATCTACCGTCAATATCAATTACATGAATAATAATAGTACTGCCAAAATGGAAATACCATATTTCATCAGATCTTAGCCTGTGAAATTGTGATATTTCACCTGATTTGAGAAGAAAGTAAATACTTGTAGATAAACTCCTTTTTCCAACTCGGGGTTCTGAAAGTAAAGAACCATCTACCAGATCGTTAGATGAGTATATTTCTCTGTAATATCCTCCTTCAGGATGCGGAGTTAATTTGAGTTCATCAATGAGAAATGAGGGTGATCGCATATTAAGTTTTAAAGCTTCTAATATGCAAAATTATATAGAATGATTTAATAATAAAGTCGGAAATGTATTTGTTAACTCATTTTAAATTAATTTTTTTTAATCGGCGGGAAGCGGAAATTTATAATGGAAATTAACCTCTATAAAGCAAAGATTATTTCACAAACCTGTAACCCACGGAATGAACGGTTAATATGTGTTTCGGACTGGAATGGTCTTCTTCCAATTTCTTCCTCAGCATGAGGATATAATTATCCACTGTGCGGGTGGTAGGAAATACATCGTAACCCCACACTTCATCGAGCAGCATATTGCGTGACACCACTTCTTCTTCGTGCTTAATAAAAAATTTCATTATTTCATATTCTTTCAAAGACATTTCAATTTTTTTCTTCCCTTTAAATGCTTCCATTTTCTTGAAATCAAGTTTAATATCCGCGAAAGAGTAACTATTGAATTCTTCGACAATAGCTTCTCTCCTCCTTAGGATCGCTTTAATTCTGGCTATAAGTTCACGAATGCTGAATGGTTTTGTCACATAATCATCTGCACCGAGCTCAAGTCCAAGGACCTTATCAGCCTCTTCATTCTTTGCAGTAAGCATAATTATAGGTGTATTGTTCTTACCCTGCCGGAGCTCCTTACATATTTCGAAGCCGTTCTTCACAGGAAGCATCACATCCAGAAGGATGAGATCGGGCTTGTGCTTTATGGCTGCATTTAAACCTTTAGCCCCGTCTATCTCTGAGATCACATTGTAATGTTCGATCTTCAAATTATCTTCCAGCCCCTTTATTATGACCGGATCATCCTCAATGATCAGAATTTTTTTCATTGTGTTTCTCTCCTTAACTGAAATATTAATGAAAATATGCTCCCCCTGTTTAATTTACTTGATACTTCCACTCTACCCTGATGAGAATCCATAATATGTTTTACAAGGGCTAAACCTATTCCGGTTCCGGCTATATTTTTTGCAGAACTTTCATCCGTTCTGTAAAACTTATCGAAGATATGAGGTAATTCTCCTTCGGGAATGCCGATGCCGCGATCTTTGATACTGATCCATGCTTCTCCATTCTTCGTTTGCAATGTTATTTCAATATCTTTGTGTTTAGTCGAAAATTTGACAGCATTCGAAAGAAGATTAATAATTGCTTCAATTATAGCATCGTTATCTCCTGATATTATCATCTCTTTTTTAGGCAGTTTCACGCTCACCCTGACCTTATTTTTTCTGAACTGATAGTCCATAAGCTGCATCACATAACTTACAATCCCGGTGAGGTTCACGGGTTTGAATTCATATTTTTTTATGCCTCTCTCTATCTTTGAGAAATCCAGTACATTATCTATTAATCTTGTCAACCTGCTGCTTTCTCCCTGTATGATGTTCAGGTATTCAGATTTTTTTGAAGCGCTTTTTATTTTATTATCAAGGAGAGTTTCTGTAAACATTTGTATTGAAGTGAGAGGGGTTTTCAATTCATGAGAGACACTGGACACAAAATATGATTTGAGCTGATTAAGCTCCTCCAGCTCTTTTTTTTCGATTTCCTTCTTGATGAGCTCTTCCTGAAGCTGAAGCCGTTTTAAAGCTATCGCTGTTTGTGAAGCAAGCACGGTCAGTAGCTTATAATCAGCCTGCGAGTACCTCATCCCTGAAAGTTTATCCCCGAGAACAAAAGCTCCGAATGAACCTTCAGATTCTATATTGAGCGGAACAACCATATTGATCTTCCATCTCTGCAGAGCTTCGGTTAAAGACTGATCAAATTTGATCCCTGGATCGATTTTCTCAGCTGCTGCGAAAGGAAGCGTGAAATCCGAATGTATTTTCTTTAATCTCAGCGCTTGTATATTGTGAGAAAGTTCATCATAATTGTTTTGAGCAATAACCTTGACCCTGGTACCTGCTCTTTCCCTGATAATAAATCCAATACTTTTCACAGGAATAAGATTTTTGATTTCCTGTATAACTAGTTCGCTGAGCTGCGTGAGAGTGCTGCAGTCCTTTATTAAAGAGGTGAAAGAACTTAGTGCTTTTTCAAAATCATATTTTTCCCTGTAAAAGACCTTATCTACGATTCTTTTGACTTTGATACGAAGCGGGTTGAAGATGAAAGCTATAATAATGGTGGCAAATAGAGGAAGGACTCTTCCGTATTCACCGAAGTAATCCTGTGATAAAAGGCCTGCCGCTGATACTACACCAACATAGAATAATATTATTACCACAGATAATATTAAGTATACTATACTGCGGTTGATGATAACTTCAATATTAAACACATGATATTTGACAACGGAAATGGCGAACGCCACGGGTATTAATATCAAAAATGCAAGAAGGAATTCTTCATTAATGAACGGACGAAAGCCTGTAACAGCGGGTATTACCCAAAATAACAGGAAAGGGCTTACACCGGCTATATTACCCCAGAGTATCCATTGGATCTTTCTTTCATCAGGTTCGTTTTCGGTTCTCCTGTATCGAACGAAAAGTATCACAGTACCTATGGTCATAGAAATTAGAAGAAGGATCTGAACTACTATCCATAGTTTATCATATATAGTTACCCAATAGAAATCGATATATGAGATAGCTTTATATATTATATACGCTAGTATAACCGATATAATAACTGCAGGTATATATATCACAGGCAGGAGAATTTTTTTGTTCATATGCTTTTCCGGAAATACGATACTGAAATGCAGG
>JBEKSX010000038.1:0-31239 GCA_049516635.1 Ignavibacteria bacterium
AATATGGAGCTGTTACTTTGCAGCTGCTTTCCCGGCTTTCCTTCGTACATATTCATTCTCATACCTTATTCCTTTGCCTTTATAAGGTTCAGGCTTTCTGAATGAGCGGATCTTCGCTGCAACCTGTCCAACCAGTTGTTTATCAATACCTGAGATGACTATTGAGTTGTCTGATGGTACTTCTACCTTAATTCCTTCCGGAGGATGAAAAATAATGGGGTGTGAAAAACCCAGGGTAAGAAAAAGTAAATTTTTCCTTAATTCTGCCCTGTAACCGATTCCAACCAGTTCCAGTTTTTTTGAAAATCCTTCTGTAACTCCGGAAATCATATTTTTTAAAAGTACAGAATATAGACCATGCAGTGCTTTATCTCTTTTCAGATCTGAATTCCTGGTAAAAAGAACTTCATCTCCCTTAACTTCTGATTTTATTAACGGATTTACACTCAGTTTCATTGAACCTTTTGGTCCTGTAACTTCAAAATCATCTCCAGATTTTGTGACCTTAACACCTTTAATAATCTTTACAGGTTTTTTACCTATTCTTGACATTCTTTATTCAACAAGGGATTAGTTTCATCCACTTGATATTATTTAATTAATTACTGTTATTTAATTATACTATAATACTAAACTAACATTAGTAATTCTTTCATCACCATATATTACAAATAACTTCACCGCCAATACCGTGTTTGCGTGCTTCCTTGTCGGTCATTAAACCTTGTGAAGTTGATACAATTGCGATACCGAGACCATTAAGCACTCGCGGGAGTTCTTTATTATTTACATATTTCCTGATACCCGGCTTACTGATCCGTTCAAGACCTAGAATAACGCTTTCATTATTGTAGTATTTCAATTTGATGATAATACTACCCTGTTTATTGGAAGTCTCGACTATCTGATAATCATCTATGAATCCGTTCTTCTTTAAAATTTCTGTGATCTGCTTCTTTAGATTAGATGCAGGAACATCGACGCTTCTCTTTCTCGCTTTTAAAGCATTGCGCACTCTCGTTAAATAATCTGATATTGGGTCCGTGTACATTTATTGTTTAATTCAAAATTTAAAAATATAAATTACCAGCTTGCTTTCCTAATACCTGGAATTTTACCTTCCAGAGCCATTTTCCTGAAAGTAAGCCTTGAAATACCGAATTTTCTATAATACCCTCTGGCTCGCCCTGTTACAGCACATCTATTGTGCAGTCTTAGAGGATTACTGTTCCTCGGAAGCTGGGCTAACGATTCATAGTTTCCCTGATCTTTCAACACTTTACGTTTTTGTGCGAATTTTTCGACCAATCTCTCGCGTTTTTTTTGTCTTGCTACCTGACTTGTTTTTGCCAATGATTCTCCTAAGTATATATTATATTAAAATTATGCTTTCTTTACAAAAGGCATCCCAAATGCCCGTAGAAGTTCATAAGCTTCTTCATCCGATTTTGCGGATGTTACAAAAGTTATATCCATTCCGAATACTTTAGTCACATTATCGATATTAATCTCCGGAAATATTACATGTTCTTTAATGCCAAGTGTATAATTGCCGCGTCCATCAAATGCTTTTTCAGACACTCCCCTGAAGTCTCTTATTCTTGGTATCGTGATGTTGATCAGTTTATCCAGAAACTCATACATCCTGGCTTTCCGCAGAGTCACTTTACATCCTATCTTCATTCCTTCTCGAAGCTTGAAGTTTGAAACGGATTTTTTTGCTTTTGTAATTACAGCCTTCTGCCCGACTATATTTTCGAGGTCTTTGATTACAACGTCGATGATCTTTGGATCCTGGGTAGCTGCACCAACACCCACATTAACGTTTATCTTTTTAAGCCTGGGTACCTGTAAATAATTTTTGTAACCGAATTTTTTAGAAAGTTCAGGGGCTACTTCTTTTCTATATATTTCTAGCAAACGAACAGGTACTTTCTCCTCTACAAAAACTTCTTTCTTCCCTTCTTTTTTAGATGAGGTTTTCTTGCCCTTTGCTTGTTCCTTACCAGTTTCTTTTGGTGCTTTCTTTTCTTTTTTTGTTTCCATCCTTAATTCTTACTTTCGGAATAAATAAACATTGTTATGAAGCTAAGAGATAATTATTTCACCACTTTTTTTGCCATAACGCATTCTTCTCTTATTACCTGCTTCATCCTGAATGATCTGCATACCTATTCTCGTAGGTTCGTTTGATTTCGGATCAATCAGCATGACGTTGGACATATGGATAGGTGCTTCTCTTTGCGATATCCCGCCTTGCGGATTCTTCTGGGTCGGTTTAGTATGTTTTTTGATAATATTCACACCCTCGACTATTAATCTATTTTTATCTCTGAAGATTTTAAGTATCTTACCTTCCTTGCCTTTATGGTTGCCGGAAATAACTTTTACTTTATCACCTTTTTTTAATCTTGTTAACATTACAGTACCTCCGGAGCTAATGAAATGATTTTCATAAATTGTTTTTCCCGCAGCTCTCTTGCTACCGGTCCAAAGATCCTGGTTCCTCTCGGTTCATTTTCAGCAGTTATCAAAACGGCAGCATTTTCGTCAAACCTTATATAGGAACCATCTTTTCTTCTTGTTTCTTTTTTAGTCCTGACCACAACAGCTTTTGAAACCTCACCTTTTTTGACCGTACCTCCTGGTATGGCAGATTTTACAGATACTATTATCAGGTCTCCGACACCGGCATATCTTCTATCAGAACCGCCCAGAACCCTGATACATCTTACTTTCTTTGCTCCTGAATTATCCGCTACTATTAAGTTGCTTTCTTCCTGTACCATTTTAATTAATAATAATATTATTTAACTTTCTCAACAATTTCCACCAATCTCCATTTTTTTCTGGTACTCAGCGGTCTTGTTTCCATGATTTTGACTATATCGCCTATGCTGGCTTCATTTTTTTCGTCATGAGCCATGAACTTGGTTGTCTTCTTGAAATATTTTTTGTAAATAGGATGCATCAGCTTTCTTTCAATAGCTACTGTAATACTTTTATTCATCTTATTGCTTACAACTTTGCCAATACGTACTTTTCTCCTGCCGCGCTGAACAGATCGCAAAACCTGTTCTGTTTGCTGTTTCTCTTGTTCTAAATTTTCGGCCATTGTTAATTATTTTTCCTTCTTAGATGACAACTCAACTTGTTGAGCGGATAGTTCTCTTTCTTTTAAAATCGTATGTATTCTGGCTATCAACCTGCGTGTATTTTGAATGCTTTTGAAGCTTTCCAGCTGTCCCAGTGATCTTTGAAACTTTAGATTTTGCAGGCTTTCCGTTTCTTCTTTTAACCTGAGCTTAAGATCTTCGGTTGATAACTCTCTGATTTCGTATGTTTTCATGATGATAGTAGATATTATTCGTGATAATCGTATCTTGTAATAAATTTTGTTTTAATGGGAAGCTTATGTGCAGCTAACCGCATAGCTTCCTGCGCAACAGCCATCGTTACGCCCCCGACCTCAAACATTATCGTACCCGGTTTTACAACTGCAACCCAGTACTCCGGTGCTCCTTTTCCTTTTCCCATTCTTGTCTCAGCGGGCTTTTTCGTAAAGGGTTTATCTGGAAATATTCTAATCCAAACCTTTCCGTCTCTTTTCATCTGTCTGGTAAGAGCAATCCTAGCGGCTTCTATCTGCCTCTGGGTGATCCATGCCGGCTGCATAGCTTTCAGCCCGAAGTTGCCAAATGAGATCGCGTTTCCACGCGTAGCTTTTCCTGTTCTTCTTCCTCTTTGTGCTTTACGATACTTTACTCTTTTCGGCATTAATGCCATAATAAAAACTCCCTATATGATTCTAATTATCAATTTTATTTTCTAATAATTTTATCTCCGATGCAGATCCATACCTTCACACCTATCATACCATATATGGTCGGTGCCGCAAGGCTGGCAAAATCTATATTTGCCCTCAATGTCTGAAGCGGGATCCTTCCTTCCTTGAACTGTTCGCTCCGTGCAATTTCTGCTCCGTTCAATCTTCCTCCGCAGTAAATTTTAATACCTTCGGCCCCCATTCTCATACTCGATGCTATCGCTGTCTTTATTGCTCTCCTGTAAGACACTCTGTTTGATATCTGGTTAGCAATGGTTTCAGCTACCAGGAATGCATCCAGTTCAGGTTTCTTAATCTCCGTAACAAGTACTTTAATGTCCTTGTTCGTAATCTTTTTCAGCTCTGCTTCAAGGTGAGTGATCTCTTTTCCGCTCTTCCCTATTACATAACCCGGACGAGAAGTATGTATCGTCAGTGTAATTTTCTTTGCTGTTCTTTCGACCTCTATCTTCGATATTCCTGCATTTTCGAACCTCTTCCTGATATAAGTCCTGATCATATTATCTTCTTTGAGCTTGACGGCGAAGCTTTTATCGTCGTACCAGTTCGAATCCCAGTTATTTATTACGCCAAGCCTGAAACCTATAGGATGTGTTTTTTGTCCCAAGTATTACTCCTTATTTAATGATTCTCGTTCAGCAACAATAATGGTTAAATGATTAGAGCGTTTTCTTACTCTGTAAGCCCTTCCCTGTGGTGCAGGGAGCATTCTTTTTACAACCGGACCTCCGTCAACAAAAATCGTTTTAACAACCAAGCTTTTTTCATCAATCTTGCCTGTCTCGTTCTTATTCGATAGATTCGAAACCGCTGATTTTAGAGCAGCTGCCATTACATTCGATGCATGTTTGGGAGAGAAATGCAAAATGTTCAGGGCATCCTCGACCGATTTACCTCTGATAAGGTCTGCCACGAGTCTCATTTTTCTGGGTGAGGTCGGAATATATCTTTTAATTGCTCTTGCTTCCATAATTAAGTTTTTGCAGCACCTTTCTCTTCTTTTCTTGTACCGGAATGAGCCCTGAAAATACGTGTAGCAGAAAACTCGCCGAGTTTATGACCAACCATATTTTCGGTAATAAATACGGGAACAAACTTATTACCGTTATGAACGGCAAAGGTATGACCCACAAAATCCGGTGTTATAGTGGTCGATCTTGACCAGGTTTTGATAACTTTTTTTTGGTTCGTTTTATTCAAACCATCCACGATCTTCAGAAGTTTAGCGTCAACAAACGGACCTTTTTTTAATGATCTTGGCATTTATAGATTATTTTCTTCTTTTTACAATATGTTTATTCGACGGATTTTTTTTCTTCCTGGTCTTATATCCCTTAGTCGGCATTCCCCAGGGGCTCACCGGGTGGCCTCCTCCGGAAGTCTTACCTTCACCGCCTCCCATCGGATGATCTACAGGATTCATTGCAACTCCCCTGACGGACGGTCTGATTCCCAGCCATCGTGACCTGCCTGCTTTTCCGTAACTGATATTCTCGTGTTCCAGGTTGCTAACAACGCCGATGGTTGCTCTGCAATTATTCAGCACCATGCGAACTTCACCGGATGGAAGTTTTACCTGAGTGTAATGGTCATCTTTCGAAATGATCATACAAGAATTTCCTGCACTTCTAGCAATTTGCCCGCCTTTACCCGGTTTTAGTTCCAGATTATGGATAAAAGCACCCAATGGTATCTTTGAAACAGGCATTGTATTCCCGGGCTGGATATCGGCATTTTCATCGGATATTATCAAATTTCCTACTTTAAGATTGTCAGGAGCAAGAATATAATTAAGCTCACCATCCGAATACTTAACAAGCGCAATTCTGGCAGACCTGTTCGGATCGTATTCAATAGCCAGGACTTTTCCTTCCACACCTGTCTTATCTCTTTTGAAATCAATGATACGGTACATTCTTTTATGCCCGCCTCCTCTTCTTCTGGATGTGATTCGGCCGGTATTGTTTCTGCCTCCGGTCTTCTTTATAGGCTTCAAGAGAGATTTCTCAGGAACAGTTTTAGTGATCTCTTCGAATGATGAGATAGTATAAAATCTCGTTCCTGCTGTTATTGGTTTTAATTTTTTTAATGCCATTTATTTTCCTGTAAGGTAAAGGATGAATTTATATTTTAACCGAATTTCCGCCCTCGCTGACCGCCAGGAGGAGCATATTATCAAGTTCTTTCTGAAAATCTTCCTGCATAATATTAAAATCTTCATATTTCTTTACCGCGCATGATACAGTAAATGAAATTTCTTTACCTTCTATATTATAAATTTTCGTTGAGATATATTTTCTAAATTTCTCAAATTCAAGAAAAACTTTTTCATCCGATCCCATATTCAGTATCACTGCAAACTTATTAAGACCTATTCTGAAAAGCATATCGTAGCCAAGAAATTTTTCTTTTAATGCATCAGCTACAGCTTTATCCTGAAAATCTTTTTGCGCTGCCGTGGCTGTTTGCGAAGCAGGATTATCCACGGAGATATAAACACAATACAGAAAAGAATCATCGAAAAGCCTGCAACTGCTTATTTCCGAAGCCAGTCTTGTTTCAAAAAACGCATTATTGTATAACCCTGTCAGATGATCCAGAATATCAAGATGATCATGAGAAATACTTTCCAGATTCTTCAGATACAAGAACTGAGGAAAGGCAAGTTTGTAAGCCTTGCTCAGAAGCTTTTGCATCTCAAAAACATTCTCTTTTGTTTCAAATGCAAGAGCTCCTATGCAGAAATTACCGATTAAGACAGGGATAATGCAAAAAAACATTCCAGTTCTTAATCCTTCATTTTTAAAAAACCTGTATTCTTTGCTTTCGTTCCTATCAAAGAAATGGGTAATTATCTTCCCGCTCTGAATGGACTTCATAACCAGGCTGCCCTCCTCAATATACACAACGGAACCGTTTTCTGAAGGAAATTGCTTTGCTAGAGAAAATCCCCTATCTTCATAATGTATCAAAAACAGCTTATCGTATTCAATATATCTGGTGAAGCTTTTTTCTATCAAATCATAGATATATTCTTCGCTTTCTAATCTTCCTGCCGCCATGAGCTTCAAAATATTATCCTCATATTCAAAGTCTTCATTCAAGCTGTAGTATTTTACATAATTTGTAATGCTCTCGGAAAAGACCTGAAGTGTATAAAGGTTCGGGGTACCGAAAAAGTTGAGGGTTTTACTTTCACAAAGAACGACCGCTACGACATCCCCATCTATTAACAGAGGATTGGCTATTATTGATTTTATATTAAAATAACCTTTGTAGTGGCTTACCAGCTTCTTATCCTGATCGGATTCAAAATTAATAATTTCCGATACTTTTTTTAAACAGACACACGAGATAGGATCATTGCCGATCTCAAACCTTTCATTGAGCACATCTTTCCAGTTATCCTCTGAGGATGCGAGCAGCTTAAAGCTTTTCTTATTTTTATTAAACCAATAAACAAGCGCACTATCGGCACCATAAAAATCCTTTATAAGAACTAAAAGATTCTTAACAGAAACAGTGAATTTCTTATCTGAATCAAAACCATTGTTTGTAAAGAATTCAAATTTTAATTCACCAGCTTCCTTACTAAAACTGTTATATTCTTCAGACAATTCAGAATTTCAAAATAAATTGATTTCAATAAAAATATATTTTAGCTGTATATGAAGATATTGGATCGAAAAAATGCACAAAGTATCCGCCGATGATTCACATATATAAAAGAACTTCATGTAATAAGATTAACAATTTTAAGTGCAAAAACACCTAAAATTAATGGCATAGAACACAAATATATCAAAAATCTTAGTTAAAGTCAATGAATCGAAATATTCATAACAAAGGTAATAATCAGACTGTTAAGTCATTAATAAACCAATTAGATATAAAAAAACGCGGGTTATGAAAACCCACGTTTTTTTAAGATGCATTGGCATTATTTTCGATGTTCTGAAGCAGGATTACCTGCTTAGCGCATCTATATCCTACCCAGAAAGTCTAAGTCATTTCAAAGGGAAGGATAGTATTATTTTTATACATCCCGCGTTAGCATAATAAATATCATATATGCAATCAATTAATACAATGGTAATTTTTAATATCATGATATCTTTTAGTTATTATCTTTAGTTATTTTAGTTAAATGAGGGGTAAAATGCAGTTTTTACACGCAAAATAGCCTAAAAAAATTTTGAGACGCTTGATAAGGAATATTTAAACAATCTATTTCGAATAGCTTTTAAGACGTGAATTCCAGGAATATAAATGAATCTTGAAATTAAAGCAGGTTTTTCGTGTATCCAAAAACCCGTTATACCTTTTTATAATGAAAATGTCCGCTCTCGTCTATAGATACATTCACTTTATCTCCGGATGCAATTTCTCCCCCAATAATTTTTTCGGAAAGAGGATTCGTGACATATTTTTGAATGGTCCTTTTCAGTGGACGGGCACCAAAGGTAATGTCATACCCGACTTTGACTATCCAATCTTTAGCATCATTGTCAACGTCAAGCACGATTTCGTTATTCTTCAATAAAACTTCTTTAATTTTATTGAGCTGAAGATCTACTATGGCTCTAAGCTCTTCATTAAGCAGAGGTTTGAACATAATTATCTCATCTATCCTATTAAGAATTTCAGGCCTTATCTTCGCTCTGAGCAATTCAAATAACTTCTCTCTCAGCTCATTTAATATCTCATCTCTATTATTTGGAGTAATGAACATAAGCTGATCTTGAATAATATGTGAACCGATATTCGATGTCATTATAATGATCGTATTTTTAAAATTAACGGTTCTACCCTGAGAATCAGTCAATATACCGTCATCAAGGATCTGAAGCAGAATATTGAATACTTCAGCATCAGCTTTTTCAATTTCGTCCAGAAGGATAACACTATACGGGTGCCGCCGGACAGCTTCGGTAAGCTGACCTCCTTCCTCATATCCTACATAACCCGGAGGTGCTCCGATCAGCCTGCTTACGGAAAATTTTTCCATGTATTCACTCATATCGATCCTTATCAGGTTATGTTCGTCATCAAACAGAAACTCTGCAAGAGCTTTAGCAAGCTCTGTCTTGCCCACACCTGTTGTACCCAGAAAGATAAACGAACCTATAGGTCTGGCAGCATCCTGTAGTCCTGCTCGGCTCCTCCTGATAGCATTAGCTATGGCACTGATCGCATTATCCTGACCGACCACTCTCTTGTGCAGGTTCTCTTCAATGTGAAGGAGCTTTTCTCTCTCGCCCTCCATCATTTTCGAAACCGGTATGCCGGTCCATTTTGCAACTATTTCTGCAATATCCTCTGAGTCCACCTCTTCTTTAAGCATTTTCTTATCCTTTTGAAGAGTTGCAAGCTTTTTAGATTTTTCTTCTATCTGTTTTTCAAGATCAATAATCCTGCCGTACCTGATCTCAGCAACTTTACCAAGATCACCTTTACGTTCGTAATTGTCAGCTTCTGTTTTTAAGTTTTCGAGGGTTCCTTTCATCTCCCTGATGCTCGAAATAAGGTCTTTTTCAAGCTGCCAGTGGGCTTTTAGCTCATCCCTCAATGCAATATTTTCCGCAATCTCTTTTTCTATCTGCTGCAAGCGCTGATATGTTGTATTTTCCTTTTCTTTCTTCGCCATAGCGTTTTTTTAATTCATATAAGATAGTAATATTTTCTTAGTGAGAAAATGAAATTGTAATTTAAATGCATCTGCCATATATTTGTGTTTATACATGAAATATAGTAATAAAACAGTACCGAAAAGCAAACCCGCTGTATACGACATCGATAATACCTACTCGAAGTATTATCCGTTAATAATTCCAGCACTTACAATAATTTATTTTGTTTTCAGCTATTTCTCTAATGGTTTCTACCAGGATGACGAAGTTGCACATTATATTAATATGAGGGATTTCTGGACAAATCCCTGGATAATTATGTCCAACTGGGGAAAACCCGGGTGGAAAATATTTCTGGTTATTCCATCGCTGGGAGGGTATAAATTTGTTCTTTTGGTGAATTCGATCATATCGGCCGTGACAGCATATTTCACCATACTGTTAGCAAGACAGCTAAAGATTAAAAATACTCTGCTTGCAGGTATACTGTTCGCCTTCCAGCCGTTGGTACTCCAGCTTTCCTTTAGAAGTTACGCTGAGATATTTACAGGACTCCTGCTCGTAATGACGTTATACTTCTATTTTAAGAAATACTACATACTCTCTGCACTTTTATGCGGGTTGTCATTCACAGCCAGGCAGGAATCAGCACTGCTGGGAATTATACTGGCGATATTCTTCTTAAAAGAGAGGAAATTCCTGCCCATAATATTCCTGGTAATATTTCCTTTAATTATGGATCTCATCGGATTTCTTCATACGGGAGATATCATCTGGGCGTGGACAGAAATGAAAAATCTAAGCGAGTTCAGCCTGGGAATTCATCGAAGTTTTTTCCATTACTTTGAAGTATACATTTATATTATTGGTCCTGTAATTTTCACATTACTTATATTCGGGCTGATGGCACCCTTCATTTCAAAAGATGATCATAAGGAATTTTTTTCCAGAGAAATACTTATTATTCTTTTTTTCTTTGTTGTATTTTTGTTCCAATGTTATCTCGTGGAGAAAGGTACCAATCCGGGCTCATGGAGATATCTTCTGCAGATAAGTCCGTTCACAGCCATTCTTGCTTTGATGGGATTTAACGAACTGCTTAAGACCAAAAATAGAAAATATATATTAACCATTTCTGCGGGAATTATTCTTTTAACTCTGCTAATTTGGTCAAGGGAAGCAACCGGGTTAGTAATAATAGATAAATCTGATTACACAAATTTGATCCCGGTCATTATCTTTTTTGTAATAACCGCGATTTTTATTTTGCTTCCGCAGAAGATAATGTTCAATCAATTTATTACTGCAGTGATAATATTGACAATAGGCTTTACATTTTATACAGAAAAACCGAAACAGCAGTCACCTGAAAATACAGCGGTAGATCAGATCGCGGAATGGTACAAGGATAACTCTGGAAAGTACAATGAAGTTTTATATGACCATAGCTTAATATTATTCTATGCCGATATTTTCGGACCTCAGAAGGAAAAGTTCAAACTTCTGAATATGAAATCTTTAGAAGAAGCTCCAAAGGGTACATTAATAATATGGGATTCACATTACAGTTACAGACCTGAATATAAAAATGATACGAAGCTCGAGTATTTAGAAAATAATCCCGAGTATAAGCCTGTCAACAAATTTATATCATCAGACAAGCGTTTTGCAGCATTTATTTTTGAAAAAAATTAACTAATAAACCGTGAGACCAACAGCAGAAACTTTTGAAAAATGGAATGAAGAACATGCACAAAAACATGATCTTAATAAATTTTATAATCACCCGAATTTCTTCTTCCGGTATATTGAAAATAAGCGTGTGAGAATATTAATTGAAATGGCTGAGATAAAGGAACAGGACAGAGTATTGGAAGTAGGATGCGGAGCCGGACATATACTGGAGAGAATACCAACCGGGAAGCTTTATGGTATAGATATATCAGACATCCAGATCAAAAGAGCAAAGGAACGACTGGGTGATCGGGCAGAATTGGTAAAGTCACCGGGAGAACAAATACCCTATGACAATAAATATTTCGATAAGCTTCTATGCTCTGAAGTGATAGAACATGTTCTAGATCCGGCTCCTTTATTAGCAGAAATGAAAAGAGTACTTAAAGATGACGGAGTGCTTTCACTATCCATTCCCAATGAAAATCTTATTAACTTTGTAAAGAAGATCCTGATAAGCATCGGTCTGAGACGCCTGATAGCCCCTAAAAAGGACGGGTGGGATCTTGCCGCAAAGGATAACCTTGGTGAATGGCACTTGCATAAGTTCAATATGGAGCTTATAAAAAAATATATTAAAGGTGTTTTTGAGATAGATGAAATTTCTTCTATTCCTAATGTGATACTTCCATTCCGTTATGTCCTTAAGCTGAGAAAGACATAAATGAAAAATAAATGCATAATATACGGTGGAGGGGGATTTATCGGTTCTCATATCACTGATGAACTGCTGAAGCATAACTATAAGGTTACAGTATTCGACTTGATCAATTCATCGAGAAAAAATGTTAAGCATGTTCTTGACAAAATAGATTTCATTGAGGGTGATTTCACTAACAGGGTAGAAATAAAAAAAAGCCTGAAGGGACATGACTTTGCTATCCATCTGGTCAGCACCACACTGCCTTTAAGTTCGAACTTAAATCCAAATTATGATGTTGAGACCAACCTTGTAACAACGATAAATTTTCTTGAAGAAGCAGCAAATCAGAATATAAAAAAGATTATATTCATATCTTCCGGGGGAACAATTTACGGAAACCCTGTAAAGATACCTATCAAAGAAGACCACCCTACCCACCCAAAATGTTCTTACGGGATAATAAAACTGACTATAGAGAAATATCTGCATCTATTTAAAGAGCTGAAGGGATTAAATTATAAAATACTGCGCCTTTCGAACCCTTTCGGTGAAAGACAGAACCCGCGGTTAAACCAGGGATTGATTGCTCACCTTTTATACAGAATAAAACATAAGGTACCGATTGAGATATGGGGAGACGGTTCCGTAGTCAGGGATTTCTTTTACATAAAGGATGGAGCAAAAGCGGTCTATAAAGCTTTGCTTGATAAAAGCAACTTTGATATTTTCAATATTAGCAGCGGCAAGGGTTATTCCATCAACCAGATACTGGAAAAGTTCAGAAAAGTATTAAAGATAAGTTTTGATGTAAAATATACAGAACCGAGAAAATTCGATGTTCCTGTCAATATACTTGATAATACACTTGCCAAAAAAATTCTAAATTGGAAACCGGAAATAAACTTTGACGAAGCATTAAAAAAGACCTGGAGATACATACTTGACAACGAATAGAGATATAACATTATCGGTTTTCTTTCCCGCATACTATGATGAGAATAATATCGAAAAGGTAGTTTCGAAAGCCGTAAAGGTGCTGGAAGAACTGAAACTTAAAGATTATGAGATAACTATCATTGAAGACGGGAGCCCCGATAAAACTGCAGAAACTGCAGATGCTCTCGCTGCCCGTTTTCCGAAGGTGAAGGTTATTCACCATGAAAAAAATATAGGATACGGTGCTACGCTTAACGAAGGATTCACTAAAGCAGGATTTGATTACGTTTTCTATACTGACGGCGATAACCAGTTCGATCTTGAAGAGCTTAAAAAATTTGTTGCATTGATACCGTACAGCAATATTGTAATAGGTTACAGGAAGAAGAAACAATACTCTACTTATAGAAAAATTACAAGCTTGATCTATAATTTTCTGCTGAGATTTCTATTCGATATCGATTACGTAGACATTGACTGCGCTTTCAAATTATTCAAAAGAGATCTCTTTGATAAAATAACAATAAGGACAAAGGATGCCTTTATTGATGCAGAAATTATGATAAAAGCTAATAAGCTCGGTTATACAACTACTGAGGTTGGTGTCAAACATCTGCCCAGGGTCGACGGCATATCCACGGCAGCAAGGCCTTCAATAATCTTTACAACTATCAGAGAAATTTATTCTTTCAGAAAAGAATTGAAGAAGTACAAAAATGAATGATACACTGAACAGAAAAGTAAAGGGCTCTAGAGACCTAAAAGATGTTATAGTGATCTTCTCTATTATCATTCTAATACTGATAATTGCATCTCTAACAGACCTCTTCACATATCTAAAAGATATCACAGCTTCTCCGGACGGTTACAAGATTACCGAACTAATGCTCATATTGATTCTCTTCGGCTTTGCGTACGGGTTCTTCTTCAGAAGGAGATGGACTGAAGTAAATGATAACTTGAAAATTGAGGGCAAAGTGATAGAAGAGCTCAATGATAACGTTAACCGTTTAATGAACACTGTTGAGCTTTCTCCGGATGCAATCATTGTACATAGAGATTTACGGATCCTGTTTCTGAACAAAGCAGCAATTCATCTTTTTGGTGCTCAAAATGAAGAGCAGTTAATTGGTACGGACCTGATGTCGCTTATCCATTACGCATATATTGAAAAAACAAGGGACCGTATCGAACTTATGACAAAATACATGAAACAGGTTCCCATAACCGATATGATAATAAAGCGTCTCGACGGATCTTATGTGGATGTAAGTGCTGCCTCAACACCGGTATTTTACCATGCTATTCCGCATGTAATTTCGATATTACGTGATATAACAGAAAGAAAAAGAGCTGAAGAGACAAGATCGCAGCTCGCATCCATTGTGCTTTTCTCAACCGATGCAATATACGGGCTATCATTAGACGGATCCTTCAGAAGCTGGAACCCGGGTGCAGAAAGTCTTTACGGTTACAATGAAAACGAAGCTATCGGCAATCCTATCTCAATTTTGATGCCTGAAGGCAGGAATGATGAAGTAAGATATATTCTGCATAAGATCAATGGGGGTGAACGGATAGAATCTTATGAAACGAAGCATCAAAAGAAAGATAAAACAATCATTGATGTTTCGTTGACAATTTCTCCAATAAAAGAAGCCTCAGGCATTACCGTAGCGGCTTCAGCTATAGCACGCGATATTACATTCAAGAAACAAGTGGAACTGGAACTACGCAGGTATGCGGAAGAAATAGCTCTCTCCAACGAAGAACTCTACGTTTTTTCATATGCAGCATCTCATGACCTCATGGAACCGTTAAGGACCATTCAGAGCTTTATTAAATTCCTTAATGAAAACTATAAATTAAAATTGAGCGAGGAGATCGACGAATATATCCGTTCTGCTGAAGACGGAGTCACCCGGATGTCCAGGCTTATTTCCGACTTCCTCATGTATTCTAAGATCGGTTCCGAACATATTGCAATGGAACCCGTCGACTGTAATAATGTACTCAATAGAGCATTGGAAAACCTCCAGCAAGCTATAAAGCAAAGTGATACGAAGATCAGGCATTATAAATTACCAACCATCAATGGCAACCTTGAACAATTGACCCTTGTTTTCCAAAACCTCATTAGCAATGCGATCAAATACCAGGGGGAGAAAAAACCGATAATAGAGATCTCGGCGGAAAAAAAGGATGCAGACTGGGTATTCATGGTAAAGGACAACGGTATAGGAATAGAGCAGTGGTTCTCGGAAAGAATATTCGTCGTGTTCCAGAAGCTGCATGACAATAAAAAATACCCGGGCTCGGGTATCGGGCTTGCTTTATGCAAGAGAATAATAGAAAAACACGGCGGAAAGATGTGGTTCGAATCGGAAGCCAGTGTAGGTACTACTTTTTTCTTCTCATTATCCGCAATACCATCTAAGATCATCGAACAAAAATAAACGCACTATTCCTGCAGTTATTTAGTATCAGTCTTGTAATCAATTCTGTTTTAATCTTGGATATGATTACAGAATGTGATTTATAATTTATTAATCTCGACTTCTATTCTTCTTATTTCTTTGAAACATGAACAATCTCTCAGATCATAGGTTAGATCACATTTCTCTTTAGCACCGCAATTATAAAAAGTTACTGCTTTAGTTTTTATAGTACCATTTGTTCCCGCGACATTTTCAATAAAGAAAGTTGACGTTACTTCTTGGTTAATGTGCTGACAAAATAATTTTTTCTCTATACTATCCATTTTAATAACTAGTAATAATAGAATTTATCCAAAATAATGGATTCCTGTTTAATAACATTATTTCCGTTGTAATTCTCTTTTCAATGCTTCCTTCTCGATCTCTAGCTGCTTAATGCGTTTTTCCACCACATCCAGTTCTTCGGGCATCGAATCTATTTCGATCCTCAGCTTGCTTGCAGCTTCATCTATCAGGTCAATCGCTTTATCGGGCAGAAACCTATCGGTTATATACCGGTATGACAATGTAGCTGCCGCTATGATCGCTGAATCTGTAATCCTTACACCATGGTGCACTTCATATTTTTCTTTTAGTCCCCTCAATATAGATATCGTATCTTCTACGGAAGGTTCGTCAACCAGCACGGGCTGAAATCTTCTTTCCAGGGCTGCATCTTTTTCTATATGCTTCCTGTATTCATCGAGTGTTGTTGCACCTATACAATGCAGGTCACCTCTCGCTAATGCAGGTTTAAGTATATTGGCAGCATCAACAGACCCCTGAGCGCTGCCCGCCCCGACAAGTGTGTGAAGCTCATCTATGAACAGAATAATTTCTCCTTCGCTGCTGATGACTTCATTGATAACAGCTTTTACCCTCTCTTCAAACTGACCCCTAAAACTGGTGCCTGCAATAAGGCTCCCCATATCTAGAGCCACAATAGTTTTTGTTTTAAGGTTTTCAGGCACTTCACCTTTCACGATCCTGAAAGCTAGTCCCTCTGCAATAGCTGTTTTTCCCACTCCGGGCTCACCTACCAGGACCGGGTTGTTCTTTGTCCTGCGTGACAGTACCTGTAACACTCTTCGTATCTCATCTTCCCTTCCGATTACAGGATCCAGTTTCCCCTGCCGGGCAAGGGCATTCAGATCTCTACCGTATTTTTTTAACGCCAGGTAAGTTTCTTCAGGATTCGGTCCTGTTACTCTCTGTGAACCCCTGATGTCCTTTAGAGCCGTTAAAATTTCTTCTTTATTGAGACCTTGTTCCCGGAGCAGCTTACCTAATTCCCCGTCTGAATGGGTGAGTGCAATGAGAATGTGCTCCACGCTGACGTACTCATCCTTTAATTGTCCCGATGCTTTAACACTTTCATCAAATACTTTGGACAGGTTCTGGGAAATAAACTGGTTGGTCCCGGTTGCATTAGAAATTTTCGGAAGCTTATCGATCAATGCACTTATCTTTATTCTCAGTGTATCTGCATCAATGCCGATTTTGCTTATTAATGAAACTGCAACGCTGTCCTTTTCCTGAATGAGCGCCGCAAACAAGTGTTCGGGTTCAATCTGCTGGTTGCCGTAACTTGAAGCAATTTCGCTTGCAGCCTGAATTGCTTCCTGTGCTTTTATTGTGAATTTATTAAAATTGACGGGCATAAATTATCAAAAAATTACTCGATCTAATTTCCTGCTTATTCGCTTAACAAACATATAGATACATAAGTTCGATGTTCAGTTTCAGTCCGTTACAATAATAATAAAAATTATTTACCTATAAACTGATACTTTTGATGCATTAATAAAAAGGGAGCATGCTCCCCTTTTTTACATAATTTCCAGCTGAAAAAATTATTTTATAAGGATCATTTTCCTGGCGGAAGAATAAGCGTCTGTTTCAATCCTATAAAAATAAACTCCGCTCGGATAGTTCTCTGCAAGCCATGTAACCGCATAACTTCCCGCTTCTACTTTTCCATCATTCAGAACGGCTACCAGCCTGCCGGCGATATCAAATATTTTCACTTTGACCAATGATGGTCTTGGAATATCAAATCTTATTGTTGTAGATGGATTGAACGGGTTCGGATAATTCTGGTACAGCTCATATTTTTCAGGCACACGGCTTGAGATGGGCTGAATACCGATCGGTACCGGGGAAATGGCAATTCCATTTACTCCCTTTTTACCGATAGAACCGATAAGTGTCCCCGTACCTGTCGAAGTATCAACCCTGATGAGATTGCTTACTTGCGTACCGATACCTGAAGATGCGTACAATTTGCCGTAAGCATCGAAACAAATACTTGTGGTATATTGATAACCGACGTTTCCTATCAGTACTGAAGCTGCAGTTTGTTTGTTAATTTTATATATCTGGCTGGAAACGGAGATACCCCATAATTGTCCGTTCACAGGATTTATAGTCAAACCATATAAGTTTGTAATATTTGTATTTCCAATTAATGCAGTATCCCATAAAGATGAATTGACCTTGTAAAGAAATCCGTTCACAGTGGCTGTATAAAGATTATTGTTCATATCGAAAGCCAGAGCTCTTATATTCGTAATCGGAAGAGTAGCAACACTGTAAGCGTCACCGCTTGAAGCATTGATCCTCACAATCAAAGTTGCCGGGAACTGGCTGACTGCTGAATATATTTGCGTGCTTGAAGGCTTGATGCTTAACCCGAGCAATTCAGTAAATCCGCTTTGCCCAATCGTAGTACCGGTTCCGTTCTGCGTGTTGATAGAAATTAACGAACCTCCTTCCGGCTGGCCTGTAACGCCGTACATGGTTCCTGCAGCTGAAGGTGCTATAATAAATCCTTTCCCTTTCAGCTTAACCCTTTTAACCGGGATGGTATTATCGTTACTTAGTATTCTTAAAGTATCATATAGATTTCCTCCCGAAGTAGGTTTAAACAATAACTTCACGGTGACAGTATCCTGATAATTCAGTCTCAACGGAAAATTAAAATTGGAAATGATCTGGTACTGGGCTGTGGATTTTTGCAGAGCTGTGATCTTTAACGTATCCGTTCCGAAGTTTGTTACCTGAACGCTCATCGTATCGCTTTGTGTACCTGCTTCATGCGTACCGAAATCCAGAGAATCGACGGAAGTAAATATTCTCGCCCCCGAAAAAGGAACCAACCTGATATTTCCTACTTTGCACGCCCATGTATTTGCCGGGGCTTCAGCATATTCAGTCAGGACCCAGAAATTATTTTGATCACGCGGGTCAAGCCACGAACCGTTGTAATCTCCCCAGCGGTTCCTTCCGCTTCCGAAATCTTTTACGTAATTCGATTTACCTTCCTGTAAAACCCTGCTTCCGCTTAATATTCCGGGAGGATCCGTATTCAGCCTTGAAGTGAAATAAGCTCCGGTGTATTCTGATATCCCTGACCTTGAATAACTTAACAATATATTCATGTTCTGATCTACACTTATAGCAGGATAAAAATGATAGTATCCGTCTGCGCCGTATGACACATCTTCTAAGGTCGTATTAGTGGCAGGATCGATCTTAATGTAGTTCACGTTCGAATACCCGTTGGCAGTACCGACCGGATGCGTAGCCCAGATGAAGCCGTTCATGTAAGTCGGTTCATTCCTGATCGCGCTTCCGCCGGATTCAATACTCATTCCCCCTCCCAGCTGTCCAGCATTAGGTGCGCTTTGATATGCCACCACCGGCACATCAGCACCCGTCATAGAAGGAGATGTTAAGGGATTTATTATCTTATACAGTATCACATATGTTCCGGAATAGAACGGAGCAGTTGTCATCATATAATATTCTCCAGGATTTCCGTAAATCTTTACGGGTCTTATATTATCAGGGATTAATGAATTATTGCCGGGATCTGTGATACTCCACATATCTGTCCACCCGAGGGGACCTGCCGTGTTGGAATAAAGCTGAGTCTTACCGATTATTCTTACCTTGCATCCGTAGAAACCCCCGCTGAAACCGAATTGCCTTCCTGTGATGTACAGTGCCTGCCCATCGAACGACACTCCCTCGTAATCGGACCATGTATTCGATTCGGTTGAACCAAACAGTGTGGATGAAATTGCCCAATTGTACCATGTTCCGAGCGGTATGGAATCATCCGATACCGAGATCAAATAGTTACCTCTCGCACCGGGTGGATCTTTCTCATCGAGCCATACCATTATCCAGCGTTTATTTATCTGATCGTAAAGTACTTTGGGATCAAAGGCTCCCACACCCTGAAGCGCCGTGCTGAACCATGCGTCCGCTCCGATAGATTTTAATAAGTTTCCTGACTTATCCCATATTCTGAAACGTCCGTTATCCACTCCCATCACATAATCAGGTCCTGCAGCAAAATACGGGTCGGGCGGTATATATGAACCAGGATCATTAAATCCGAGAAAACTATTCAATAGCATCGGGTTCGATTCTGATTCATCCGTCCTATTTGTTAAGGAAGGATCGGTATATATATTAGATCCTGCCGGAGCAGTCGGCTTTATCCTGTTCAAATAATCCGGATAAGGGAGTACCGGTTTTTTATTACGCGGAGGTCTTTTTACATAAGGTGAAAGGGGTTCGCCTGACATATCCAGAAATCCATCCGTTGAGACAATTACACCATGTGCAACCGAACCGTTCGCCGGTCCCTGGTATAATTGTGAGTAAGAATTACCCGTAAAAATGATGAGAATAAATAGAAGAATTTTTTTGTACATTAAATGATAATTATTTATAATGCTGAATTTATAATTCTTAAGTTACCTGAAAAAGTACATGGTTTCAAACAATCAAAATAATGAATAATGGTTCAACTTTCTATTGAATTATTCTGAAGGTTAGAATCTAATCTGCAGATACGATCATGACAGCTTCACTTTCGGATCGAGGAAGGCATATAATATATCAACTATCATATTCACGATAATAAATATCACTGCCGTGAACAGAACCGTTCCCTGTATCATCGGGAAGTCGAGCGAAAGTATGGAATTGATAGCAAGAAGTCCTATTCCCGGCCAATTGAAAACGTATTCGATGAAGAATGCACCGCCGAGCAGTGCTGCCAGCCATGCACTGATAGTTGTTATAACAGGATTGAGTGCGTTCCTCAAAGCATGTTTAATAGTAACTTTCCATGCCGCAACACCTTTGGCACGTGCCGTGCGGACATAATCCTGCCCCAATACATCCAGCATGCTCGAACGCGTGAGTCGGGCAATTATCGCAAGAGGTCGGAAAGCGAGTGTTAACATAGGAAGGATGAGATATATTATACCGTTGTTTACATATCCCGATATCGGAAACCATTTCAAAAGCGAACCGAACACCAGCGCCATTATAAGACCGAGAGCGAACGGCGGAAATGAAATACCAAATAATGCGAACAGCATCGAAAGATTGTCACGCAATGAATAAGGCTTTACGGCTGATATCAGCCCGATTATCACTCCCACTATCGAAGAGAGCAGAAGAGATGAAAATGCGAGCAGGGCCGTTGCCGGGAAGGTTTCGAGTATGGTTTTGAGCACATCGCGGTTTGAGGAATAAGACCTGCCCAGATCACCCTGCACTGCCTTCCCAATGAATCTAAAATATTGTATATAAAGGGGATCGTCGAGTCCGAGCTGTTTGCGGATGGCTTCTATAGAAGCAACATCGGCCCGCTGACCTAACATCAAACGGGCCGGATCGCCTGGTATCACGTACATAAGAGCGAATGTAACAGTTATAACGCCGAAAAGTATTACTATAGAATAAAGTAACTTACGAACGATATAAGTGAGCATAACGCATTACTTTATGACGCGTCTTGCTGTTACAAAACGGCTGCTGTAATAATCTTCGTTGAGCGAAGATGTTTTAACGCCGCCGCTGGATGACGAATGAGCAAAAACACTTTCTCCCAGATAGATTCCTACATGAGAGATCCTTCTGCCCATCGTGTTGAAAAATATGAGATCACCGAATCTGAGGTCTTCCCTCTTAACTTCTTCACCTACTGTCGACTGCATTATGGAAGTCCTTGGAAGATCAATATTTAAAGCCATTTTAAAAACCGTCTGAACGAAAGCCGAGCAATCAATTCCATAAGTTGATGTACCGCCCCAGAGATACGGGGTGTTGATCAGTTCTATGATCTTGGTCATCACAGCATCGCGGTCTATGGTAGAACTTTTATATTCAGAAATAATGTTCGTCAGCAGCTCAAGATTGGACTGGTTGATCAAACTTTTTTTCTCAATACCAGATATACTGGAATATTCTACGGATGGACCTTTCTTTTTATAAACTGTGTAATCTTCTTCACTGGCACCGGTTCCTGAGCATCCCATTAGGTACAGAGATGCGATAATGAGAATCGATGATACAAGAAATTTCATTTCTCGCTGCATCAGTACCCTCCTTCTAATAAGTATATAAAATTCTAGAATACGATTATTAAAATAAAAAAAACTTGTATTTATTCAAAGCCAAAAAAACCCGCTAATCAAAAATACGCATATTAGCAGCTTATGTCTCTACCGTGAATACGGTAAAAAGGATTAAACGCCATTGTCATTCTGAGGGAGAGAATCGACCGAAGAATCTCAATCGTCATGCACGAGATCCTTCGCCCGTTTACACGGGCTCAGGATGACAACAGACTTTGCACTTCATCACTTATCCAACCACAGGTACCTGCAGTTTATCCTGTGCATCGGGTCGAGAGCATAACCTTTCACATAAGGCTGTAGCAAGCGGTAATCCTCATCATAAAAAATAAAGAGTACAGGGGCTTCAGATACAGCCAACTGTTCCGCTTCCTCATAAAGCTTATATCGTTCGGTAATATCTGTGATCTGGATAGCTTTCTCGAAAAGCTCATCATACTTCTTGTTCTTATACCTGAAGCTGTTGATCGGGCTTTTTATCTTTGGATCATCGGGTACATTCTTCCCGTAGAACAGGTTGAGGAAATTTTCGGGATCGGGATAATCAGCTATCCAGCCGAGACGGAAGAAATCCACTCTTCCCGCATCGATATTATCAAGATGCTGTGCAAACTGAAGTATTTGTATCCTGACCTTAACCCCGATCTCTTTTAACATATTTTGTACGGCTTCGGCTATCTGCGTGTTCCTTCCACCGCCTTCGTTCAGCTGAAGTGTAACCTCGGGAAAACCGTTTCCGTTAGGAAATCCTGCTTCAGTCATCAATTGTTTAGCTTTGTCCAGGTTGAAGGAAAAACCCTTAATTGCTTTCGAATTATACTCAGGCATAATTGGAGGAACAATACCGTATACGGCAGGACCTGATGCCTGACCGTTAAGCACATACTGTATGATCTTATCCCTATCGACGGCATAATTGAACGCCTGCCTGACCTTTATATTGTCAAAAATTTTTCCCGAAGTTAAGAAACCGTAATACTGTATTGTGAGAGAAGGAGTCCGCTCAAGAATATATTTCGAATATTCGGGAGTGAGCGTTTTATCTTCATTTACAACAGCCCTGAACAGCTCTGTCGGTATCCTGTATGATTCATCCAGGTTGCCGTCTTTAAATTCAAGAAGCTGCTGGGAGAGGTCTTTTATAAACCTGAATTTTACGTGGTTTACATATGGTATGCTGTTCCCGAAATTATCTTTACCCCAGTAATCGGGATTTTTCTTTAAATTTACTTCGAGGTCCGGAGTCCAGCTCTCGAAAATATAGGGTCCCGTACCAACAGGATTCTGGAAAAAATCTTTTTTATATTTTTCCACTGCTTCATGCGGAACTATGTATGCGAAGCCGAGGCAGGTATAATAAATAAACGGTCCAAAAGGTTTTTTCAGTTTAAAAACAAAAGTCGAATCGTCCTGTGCTATAAAACCTGTAACGGTGTTTATTTTCGGTTCCCTGCCTTCCGAAGTTGCTTTATTCACCTCGTCTATGAATTCCTTCCCGCCTTCTACATAGTTCTTATAATAATCAAAGCCAAGACTGCCCGTTCTCGCGTCTAGTATCCTGTCATAAGAATATTTAACATCCTGTGCGGTCATCAGTCTCCCCTTTCCGCCGGGGAAGCAGGGATTATCATGAAATTTAACGCCGCTCCGGAGATGAAATGTATATGTCATCCCGTCGGGTGATATGTCCCATCTGTATGCGAGAGCCGGGACGATTCTAAGATTACTATCCAGATCGATCAGGAGATCATATATCTGGTTGGCAACATGAAACGAGACAACATCATTTATTCCGACCGGATCGAGGCTCCGGATATTTTCTGTCTCGTTAAGCGTATAAGTTCCTCCTGCTTTGATCCCGCCTTTGAGTAAGGTGAAGTTATCCGTGTTTTTCTTCGAACATGAAAAAAACAGTACCGAAAAGAAAAAAGTAATTAGTATAAATAATAATAAACGTTTTATAGTCATATAAATTTTTTTTCGAAGGTTAAATATTCCTGATTTAGATAACAAAAATAGTTTGAATTGTGAGTTGATACAAGTTCTTAATGAAATATTGCTTAATTACCTGTGGTGTCGGAAGTTACTCTTCCGACACATTATTTTCTATTCTATTCAATTTAATTTTGTCCGAAGGACTCCTTCGGAGAATTTTTAATTTTAAATTTTTATCTTGTTACCCCCCACAAGCTAGCTTGTTACGTCTTTTAAAACTACTCAGAATCGAAATAAATTTGCCTTATAGCTTGTATGCTAGCTTGTCTTGAGCTTGTTCGCTATCAACCACCTCCCCCCGACGTACGTCGGGGTACTCCTCCTTATCAAGGAGGAGAGAAGTTTCTTTAAAATTTTGTTAAATTAATTTTTAACTTTTAATTTTAAATTTTTAACTTGATACCCCCCCATTACTTAAGTAATGTCAAGTAATCAGGTTGCTCAGAATCGCAATTTTTTGGTTACTTAAGTAATGATTACTTAGTAATGATTTCAGACCCCTACCCCCGCTTGAAAGCGGGTACTCCCCCTTGTTAAGGAGGAGACGAGTTTCTTTTGAATTTTGCTGATTTAACTTTGTCCGAAGGACTCCTTCGGAGAACTTTTAATTGTTAACTTTAAACTTCCTAGGGGTACCGGGTAACTTAAGTTACCCCCTATCGAAAAAATGGCAAATACATTTGAGAATTGCCGCTTTTCGGAAATTTAAGTTAGGGTAACTTAGTTACCTTTTTGTTACCTCAATACCTGTCAACCTGAACATCTTGCCCGGTTCAGACGGGTGTTTCAGGGTAAAATTACACTCCATATGAGATGCTGAAACAAGTTCTCCGAAGGAGTCCTTTGGACTGCATGACAATTTTAGACTATTCGAATTATTTCAAAGAACTCGAGAAATGCTAATTACAAATATACTAAAACAATCTGCAGAAATCAAGTCAATTATTAAGGTATGACTGCGATAATCAGAGATTATAACGATTCGAATTTAATGATTATAAAGATTTATAAGCGGGTACAAATTAATTCAGCTCCGTAGGAGCGGAATATCTATAGTCAAGTCTTGAACCCCCCTCCCCCCCCTTTCGTAAAGGGGGGACGCAAGGTTGCGATTATATCATAAGCCCCGTAGTGGTGAAATAACCTTACCAGTTATCTTAATTATTTCGCTCCTATGGAGCTTAAGAATGAATTGTGTAAAAATATACTATAGATATTGCGCTCCTACGGAGCTTTGGATTCAATATTATTCAGCAGGAATTTTTGAACTAATTATCCGAACCACGGATTAAATGATTTAAAAGATTACACTGATTAATCTGTGCAATCATTCTAATCTTTTAAACCTGCCTGCTGCAGGCAGATCTGTGGTTCTCCGAAGGAGTCCTGTGGACAGACGAGGAGGTTTACTTTATCATCAACCCCGCTTTAATGCGGGATTTCTGATTAAATGACTTCCGTCATTTAATCATCAACATTTTTTTCGATTCAACAAAATCCCCCGCTTCAAGGAGATAGAAATACACTCCGCTTGCATATTTGCTTCCATCCCACTCAACTTCGTATGTGCCGGGTTTGAGCTGTTGGTTAACGAGTGTGGCAATTTTACGGCCGAGGAGGTCGTAGATTGCTATTTGAACACTCATCCCCCTGACCCCCTTCCCCGACTCTGTCGGGGCTAGCTCCGGGGGAATTGAGAATTTTATTTTTGTTGATGGATTAAAGGGATTTGGATAGTTCTGAAATAATGTTAAATCTTTAGGTATAGAATATCCTTCTCTCGAAATTCCTACAGGCCCATTTATAAAAGCATACCATATTCTTCCATTATCACCTGTGCACCATATCTTGGTTCTATTATAAATTGAAAGATGCCAATACCAACTATAGTGGTCATTATCAATTATCCAATTATTTCCTCCATTGCTTGTAAATAATATAATACCGCTGACGTCTGTTCCATGTGCTGCCCATCCTGAATCACTGGAAATAAATTTAATATCATTGATCTGCGGGAAATCGAATTGTGCTGCAGGGTTATCCTGGAAGACCCAGTTTAGGCCACCGTTCGTGGTTTTATATATATTCTTACGGTCAATATTACTTCCTCCAATCCACCCGGTGTAAATATTTACAAAAAATATCGCATTCAAAGCATTAACACCATTTTGCGTGGGAGGTATATTAGAATAATAATTTACAAAATTAACACCGCCGTTTGTAGTTTTTAGTAACCTATTATAACCGCATATCCATCCCGTATCTATATTAAGCCAAAATTGTCCTCTCAATTCTGTATAAAGAGAGTCCAATAAAAAAATTTCATTCCAGTTATTTCCACCGTTTGTAGTTCTTATAATATAACCGTATGAACCGTTTTTTGAACCTATAACAATGCCAGTATCTTCATTAAAAAAATGAACGCTGTTATAATATCCTGCATAAACGGAAAAATCTTGGTTGATCCAATTAAGACCGCCATTAGTTGATTTTCTTATCAAGCCTGCTACACCTACTGTCCAGCCAGTAGTACTATTAATGAAGAAAATTCCGTTATCAGGACCAGCACCATTAACCAGTTGCCAATAAAGGACACTATCATTACCAAAAGGAGGTACTTCCTTAATCGGATTACTTCCCGGAAGCCATAAATTATATTGAGGTAAATAACACGATTGCTGGTTGTACTGAGCAAAGCAATTCTCTATACTTAGGATCAATAATGAACAATTAAGTAATACGATAATTAAGCCCAGCTTGAAAACGATGATAATAGATTTTGTTATTTTTTTCATCTCCCAATATGATCTACGATGTTATAGACCTTTCCCCAAAGTTCTTAATCTCTTAACGACGATAACATACTCTATAATAAGTCGTTTATCAATACCTAAATTTGATTAACAAAAAAGGACAGGCATTAACCTGTCCTTTTAAAAACGTGTGAGGTTGACATCCGCCATGGCGGACTGACACAACTTATTTATTCTTATCCGAGATATGCTTTCAATATCTTGCTCTTGGAAGCGTGTTTTAATCTTCTTATTGCTTTTTCCTTTATCTGCCGGACTCGCTCGCGTGTGAGTTTGAACTTCTCGCCTATCTCTTCGAGTGTGAGAGGATTCTCTTTCTCGAGCCCGTAATATAATTTCAGCACATCCCTTTCTCTCATGCTTAGCGTGTTCAACGCACGTTGTATCTCTATCTTTAACGATTCGTTGATAAGGTTATTATCGGGCAAAGGCTGGTTCTGGTTGGGCATTACATCCACAAGCTTACTGTCCTCGCCGTGCACGAAAGGAGCATCTATCGAGAGATGGCGTCCTGATATCTTTAGTGTATCGGATACTTCGTACAATGACATATCGAGCTGTTCGGCAAGCTCATCGGCGCTCGGTTCCCTCTCGAATTCCTGCTCCAGTGTACTGAACGCCTTACCGATCTTATTCAGCGCGCCGACACGGTTCAGCGGAAGCCTTACTATACGTGATTGTTCCGCAAGCGCCTGAAGTATCGATTGCCTTATCCACCACACAGCATATGATATGAATTTAAATCCTCTCGTCTCATCGAAACGCTTTGCAGCTTTTATCAGTCCCAGATTTCCTTCATTGATAAGGTCACCGAGCGAGAGCCCCTGGTTCTGGTACTGCTTTGCAACGCTCACCACGAACCTGAGGTTTGCTTTGGTAAGTTTTTCAAGTGCCTTCTGTCTTTCCTTCTCATCGCCGTACTTGATCTTTCTTGCGAGGTCTATTTCTTCTTCAACATCCAGCAATTCAACCTTACCTATCTCCTGCAAATATTTATCAATAGATTGGGATTCTCTATTAGTGAATTGTTTTCCTATTTTCATAGGTTAATTTAACTCCGTAAAATTTTTAAAAATACCGGGATAGACGGTTTGTCACGCAGATTCAAAGAGATCTATCTTGCTCTCTTTATCGAGCGTTACGATAGCTCTTTTCTGTTTGGCTTTGAAACCTGTGAATTTTCCGCGTTTGGTAAACTGTGATCTTTGTTTTCCTTTGTGAGTAATAGTTCTGATACTGTTCACCTTTACATTGAATTTTTTCTGGATGGCGTTGATGATCTCAATTTTATTAGCATTTACATCCACTTCAAAAGCAAACTGGTTCCTCAGCTCCTGAAGATTGGTCATCTTTTCGGTGATTATCGGTTTGATTAAAATACTTTTAGGCATTGACAAATTATATAATTAGACCTGCCGGGTCTTAACTAATGGCTTTTTAGATCAATTTAATAATGGTTTACACAACGGTTCAAACGCGCTTTTCTGAATAAGCAGTACCTGGTTATTCAGAAGGTCATACGCTGCCGCTTCGTTCACATTCATCAGGTTTACCTTAGGGATATTTCTTCCCGAAAGATACACATTCCTGTTATCTGTGGTCAAAAGCATCAATATTTTTTTATCGTCTATCTTCAAGTTCTGTAATATTGAACTGAAATCCTGAGTTTTAGGTTTCTCAAAACTGATATCTTCAACAATCATTATCTGGCCTTCTTTAGCTTTCATGCTCAATGCGCTCTTTCTGGCAAGCCTTGAAACATTTTTCGTAAGCACCTGTTTGTGTGTATGAGGCCTCGGTCCGTGTGTTGTACCGCCCCCGACCCATATCGGAGAACGTCTCGTTCCTGCCCTGGCAACTCCTCTGCCTTTTTGCCTCCACGGCTTCTTGCCGCCTCCGCGCACTTCCGAACGTTCCTTGGTCTTATGAGTACCCTGTCTCTGGTTGGAGAGAAATGCTTTGACCGCGAGATACACAAGATGCTGATTCGGTTCTACCTCAAAGATACCTGCCGGTAATTCGACTGTCTCATCCGAAACCGTTCCGTCTATTTTATATACCTTTAACTGCATGCTATTTTAATTTATAAATTTCTACTATTCCCGAGATCGAGCCCGGAACAGCGCCTTTAACTAACAAGAGATTTGATTCCGGAATAACCTTGACAATTTTCAGATTCCTTATGGTAACCTTTTCATTACCCTGTCTCCCTGCCATTTTCTGTCCTTTGAAGACGCGAGAAGGATATGAGCTTGCTCCGATAGAACCCGGTGCTCTCTGCCTGTCACTCTGACCGTGCGTTCTGGAACCTCCGGCGAAATGGTGTCTTTTCATTACTCCCTGGAAACCTTTTCCCTTTGTCATCCCGGTTATCTTCACGGTATCTCCTGCCTGGAAAACATCGGTTTTCAATATATCGCCGATCTTCAATGATTCAGTATCATCGAAGTCACGCATCTCACGAAGATACCTGAGTATGGGAAGTCCTTTTTTCTTAAATTGTCCTATCACGGGTTTTTGCAGGTTCTTTTCTTTCCTTTCGGTGAATCCGAGCTGGACTGCAGAGTAACCGTCATTTTCTTTTGTCTTGATAGCAGTCACATAACAGGGTCCCGCTTCAATGAGTGTACAGGATAAACTGCTTCCGTCTTCGGTGAAAACCGAAGTCATACCTAATTTCCTGCCTAGTAAACTTTTCATGTTATCTAAATTTCTATATTTCTGGTTAAATTCTTACTGTTATACCTTGATCTCAATATAGACACCGCCGGGAGGATCGAGCTTGGTCAGCGCATCAACTGTCTTCTTATTGGAATTAAGAATATCGATGATCCGTTTATGCGACCTTATTTCGAACTGCTCCCTCGATTTTTTATCGACGTGCGGAGACCTGAGTACCGTATATAACGATTTCTTCGTAGGAAGAGGTATCGGTCCCGATACTATTCCGCCTGTAGACTTGATGGTCTTAATTATTCTGTCCGTCCACTTATCGATCAGTCTATGGTCGTAAGACTTTAATTTGATTCTTATTCTTTGACTTGCCAAGATTTTTTATGCTTAAATGTTATTCTACTATTTTTGTTACAACGCCTGACGCAACAGTCCTTCCGCCTTCACGGATAGCAAACCTTAATCCTTCTTCCATTGCGATCGTAGTGATCAGATCTATCTTTATGTTATCCAGGTTGTCTCCGGGCATAACCATCTGCACTCCTTCGGGCAAGCTGACCACGCCGGTCACATCGGTTGTCCTGAAATAGAACTGCGGTCTGTAATTGCTGAAGAAAGGTGTATGCCGTCCGCCCTCGTCTTTGGAAAGTACATAGATCTGCGCTAAGAATGATTTATGCGGTGTTATCGAGCCGGGTTTTACAACTACCATACCTCTCTCGATATCATTCTTGTCCACGCCTCTTAGGAGGATACCGAGGTTATCACCTGCTATTCCTTCATCGAGTTCTTTGTTGAACATTTCAATTCCGGTAACAACCGATTTCTTGTGCTGACCGAGACCTATCACTTCAACTTCCTCACCCATTTTACACTTACCGCGTTCAACTCTTCCTGTTCCTACTGTTCCCCTGCCTGTGATGCTGAAAACGTCCTCGACTGACATCAGGAACGGCTTATCTATTTCTCTCTGGGGCTCGGGAATATAACTGTCCACAACATTCATGAGATCGTACACGCATTTTAATGCCGGGTCATCGGTTTTTACTCCCGGTTTCATGCCGGCTTCCATGGCTCTTAGAGCGCTTCCCCTGATAATAGGAATATCATTTCCGGGAAATTCATTAGCATTAAGAATATCCCTTAATTCGGATTCTACAACTTCCAGCAGTAATTCTGCATCTTCGGGGGTCTTTTCCTGTTCGTATATCATATCTGTCTTATTGAGGAAAACTACTATTGCAGGAACTCCCACCTGTCTGGCTAAAAGAATATGTTCTCTCGTCTGGGGCATTGCACCGTCATTGGCAGCAACAACAAGTATAGCACCGTCCATTTGTGCAGCACCCGTGATCATATTCTTGATATAATCCGCGTGTCCCGGACAGTCAACGTGTGCGTAATGCCGTTTGTCGGTCGAATACTCCACATGAGCGGTAGCGATCGTTATACCTCTAGCTTTTTCTTCAGGTGCATTATCAATACTATCGAATGATCTGACCTTTGCCTGACCCTTCAGCGAAAGGGCCATGGTGATAGCTGCGGTAAGTGTTGTCTTACCGTGGTCAACGTGACCGATAGTCCCAATATTCACGTGAGGTTTACTTCTATCGAATTTTTCTTTAGCCATTTTTTATTTTGTCTCCTAAAATGTTTTTTGTTATTTGGTATTTTTTATGTTTTATGTTAAATTTTTATTTATTAAAAAATGAATTATCTTTTGAAATATTTGCTTCTGATACACTCTAAACACTCCATACACTCAATACACTTTTTTCTGTGGGCCAGGGAGGAATCTGCTCTTACGAGTTTCTTCAGGAGTCCTGCGGACCCTTCGAAAAACCTCCCACCTTGGCGCCTTCAGCGCCACGCTCTAACCAGGTACTCCATACACTCCTCTCACACCATACACTCGATACACTCTTTTCGCCGTGGGCCAGGGAGGAATCTGCTCTTACGAGTCCCTTCGGGAAACCTCCCACCTTGGCGCCTTCAGCGCCACGCTCTAACCAACTCATTCGGCACACCCATTTTTCCGTGGGCCAGGG
>JBEKSX010000039.1:0-26262 GCA_049516635.1 Ignavibacteria bacterium
GATTCTTTGACAGAAGAAGGATGACACAGCCGTTTGATTCTGCGGTATTCTCCCTCAAAGTAGGCGAGATCGCCGGTCCCGTCAGGTCGCAGTTCGGATGGCATATAATCAAGAAGACTGACGAAAAACCTTTTATGCCTTTTGACCAGCAAAAAGAAAATCTGAAGAACGAGTATAAGAGAACGCAAAAATTCAAAGATGACTATCAAAAATACGTTGACAAGCTGAAAAAAGATTACGATTTTTCTATAGTGAGCGATGGTTTCAATTATCTGAGAGGCAGGCTGGATTCTACCAAGACCATCAGTGACTTTAATATGGACAGCGTGTTCATTCCGATGGATAAGGAAAAAGTTCTTGCTGGATTTGATGGCGGGCAAATTAAAATATCGGACCTGCAGACCTTCCTGAACGTGAACAGGGATTTCCAGAGGTCAGCTTTAAACGCAGGTACACTTACTTCGATGATCAATTCCGCTGCCGAACAAACCGTATTAAATCAAAAAGCCAAGGACGAAAAAGTGGAAAAGGACGATGAATACGAGAACGCAATAAGAGAGTATGAGAACGGACTGCTCGTTTTCAGAGTTGACCAGGATGAACTCTGGACAAAGGTAAAAGTGACCGATACGGACATGCAGGCATATTATGATGCCAATAAAGTTAAATTTGCCACTAAAGATTCAACCGGCAAGGACATTTATAAAACGTTCGACCTCGCAAAACCGGAAATATCAAATGAGCTTCAGCAGACAAAATTCAAGGAGATCGAACAAGCTTACATAGACTCGCTGAAAAAGAAATATCCCGTTACTATACACGATGATGTGCTGAACGAAGCATTTAAGGAGTAGCATCCTTTAAGAATAATTTAAAAAATTTGAAATCCGTGAAATTTATATGTGTCCTGATATTAATGCTTCTGGGACAGGCATTGTATGCTCAAAACGAAGAGGATAAGATAATTGCCATAGTAGGCAATGATATTATCACACTTTCCGACCTGAACACTGCCTTGCAGAATTATGCAATACAGTATAACCTGAAACAAATAGCACAAAGGGATATACAAACAGTCTTCCAGAACATGCTTTTCGAAAAGCTCATGCTTGCTAAAGCAGACCAGGACAGCATCACTGTAACTGAAGATGACGTGCAAAAACAGCTTGACTCACGCATACGTATGATGAAAGAGCAGTTTGGTTCGGAAAAGAACATTGAGACATATTACGGACAGCCGATGAACAAGCTGAGAGCCTCTCTAAAACATGATCTAAGAAACGATCTCAAGATAGAAAAGCTGAAACAGAACAAGTTCGGAAACGGTATAAGGGTATCGGGCACAGAAGTAGAAAAATACTTCGAGGAGTTCAAAGATTCGCTTTCTGACGTTCCGGAAATGCTCGAACTTTATCAGATCGTAAGGATCCCGGCGCTTACCGAAGAGGCTAAGAAGGTTGCCCATGATAAAGCTGAAGCGATTCTTGACAGCATTAAAGCAGGCGGAGATTTTTCGGAACTTGCTAAAAAATATTCGGATGATTCGGCTTCAGCATCAAACGGTGGAGAACTTGGTCCGATCAAGAAAGGGATCTTTGTTAAGGAATTTGAGGATGCTCTGTACCTGCTTAAACAGGGCCAAATTTCAGATGTGATAGAAACACCGTTCGGATACCATATAATTAAAGTATACCAGAGAACAGGTGATAATATCAAAGCACAGCATATACTTATCAAAATACCTCATCTTGAATCAGAGGATTTTGCTACTATTAGTTTTTTGAGGAACATAAAAGCAGAGATACTTGGCGGACAGAAAACGTTCCAGCAGCTTGCATATGACTCTTCACAGGATAAACAATCCGCAAAGGACAGCGGTTATATAGGAAAGGTAAGCGTTGCGAATCTGGATAGTTCCGAAGCGCAGGCTTTAAAGGATCTGAAACCGGGAGATGTTTCGGATCCCATAAGGATAGGTGACATCGAAGATTATACTTACTCGATCTTTATGCTGAAAAGCCGTGTACCTTCGCATAAGGTAAACCTGAAAGAAGATTATGCACTGCTCGAAAAGAACGCTCAGAATTATAAATCGTTTAAAGAGATGAGCGCATGGTTCGATGAAATGAAACAATCTATTTATGTAAAGATATATAATATACAATAAAAGAAGCTCACTATTTAAGCCGCCTTTAATAATAGTTAATTAATTAATAATCCGTTAACTTTATTAGAAGCGGCTTTTAATTTTACCTATGTTTAACATAACTTATCACTACCCGGCATTAATAGCTTTTATATTCATTCCCCTTTCCATTTTCCTTTCTATCTTCTTTTACAGGAAAACATCTCTCTCGCGCAATATGAGAGTCCTTCTTATCTGTATCAAGAGCCTTGCTATTTTCTTACTTCTGGTCCTTCTTCTGGAACCGTCCTTACTCTCAACTGTTAAGGGCAAAGTCAATAATAATAAGTTTGTACTGACAGATAATACAAGAAGCATGAACCTTCCCGGCAGATCCAATGAATTAAAAAAAAGTGAGATAGCTTCTTTACTGAAAAGCAGTATATTCACGGGTGAGAATTTCCGGTTCTATTCATTCGGAAGTGAGAAAATAGAACAGGTTTCCTCCTCAGCTTTTGATTCACTAAGATTTAACGGATTCATTACCGATCCCGATATGGCTTTGCAGTCTCTCAGGGAGAGATTCCCGGAAAATCATTTTAATCCCGTGATCATCATATCTGACGGGATTTTTAATAACGGGGGAAATCCCTTGTATAAAGCAAAGCTGTTTGAAAGTCCCTTCATGACAATCGGCATAGGTGATACCGTACAGAAAAAAGACGTGGTCATTGACAGGGTTTTCTACAATGAAAAAGCTATGACCGATGCGGTTAACCCTATAAGAGTTTCGGTAAGTGCCCATAATATTCCCTCAGGCATAATCAATGTAAACCTGCTGAGAGAAGGCTCGGTGACATCGAGTAAAACTATTAATGTTCTAAATGCAGAACAGACCTCGGATATCACGTTCGAGGTCACCGAAAATAAACCCGGAACCGTGAGATATAAAGTTGAAGCAGAACAGCTCCCGGGTGAAATTACGTACAAGAACAATTACACAAATTTCCTTATTGACTATATTGAAAATAAGATCAATATCCTGTTTTTATCCGGGGGACCCGGATATGACAATTCGTTTTTGTCGGATATCTTCAAAAGAATAAAAAATTATCACACGACGGTAAAGACCGTAAAGAATGCGGGTGAATTTTATGAAGGTCCCATAGACTTCAAAAGCCTTGGTGATTACTCTGCTATTGTACTGCAGGGATTCCCGACAGCCCAGTTCAGCAGTGAGGTCATAAGCGGTTTATCTTCTAAAGTTAAGGAAAATAATATACCGCTGATCTTTTTTGCTTCAAGGAACACAGAATACAAAAGGCTTGACCTGTTCGAGGATCTTATTCCGTTCAGCATTGCAAGAGTTTCTGGAGATGAAAATCTTTTTTCACCCCGTGCCGTAAGCGGTATGGACAACGAGCTCAAAGATGTCCTGAGTGAGATTGAATCAGCTCCGCAAATATTTAAAAACGTAACAGGTGTCCAGCAAAAAGTGGGCAGCGAAGTTCTAATGACGGACAAGGCATCGGGAGAACCGATGCTGATAACAAGAATTGCCGGAAAAACAAGGTCGGCAGCGTTCCTCGGATACGGACTATGGAGATGGAGGCTGAACGAGAAGAGCGATTACGAAAAAACTGCAGAGAAGTTTATTATGGGATTGGTGAATTTCACCATATCAAAAGAAAAGAAGTCAAAGTTTTTGGTCTATCCGTCAAAGAATATTTTCGACTACACGGAAGATATAAAATACTATGCGGAAGTATATGATGACAACTATTCACCCGTTAGAAATGCAGTTGTGAGAGGTAAAATAACATCTAACGGCAGTACAGTACAGAATAATATCCCGTTTGCTTATAATGATAACAGGTATGAAGCTGTTATTCCACCTATAAAGAGCGGAGATTACCTTTTTGAAGCGGATGCAGAGACCAATAATATCTTTTATGCAAAGGGCGAATCCAGATTTCTGGTTGACTCAATCAATACTGAATTCCTCATAACCAAAAGCAATTTTGAGAACCTGAGGAACCTGTCTTCTAACACGAACGGACGATTTTTTACCGGTTCTGATAAACCCCGTGAAATAACAGAATATCTGGCATCTCTGGAACAGATTAGTTCGGGTATGAGCGAGTCCGGAACTGTAACTTATACAAACCTTTGGGAAAATAAGTATATCCTGCTTATTATCATCGGCTTATTCTCCGTTGAGTGGTTTATCAGGAAGAGGAGCAACCTCCCCTGAGAAGAACGGGCTGTATTAACCTTTGTGAAACTTATACTTATGCCTGTGAGTTATATATAATAACAATTTAGAAATTACAGCTAAATAAAAGATTTTTATTTGAATGGGACTAATATAGTCCTGATGACTGTTAAAACAAAAATTTAAATTATCATAAGGAGAGGAATAATTAATGACCTGGGTAATAACAAAATTATGCATAGACTGTAAAGATACGGAATGTGCCGAAGTGTGTCCTGTAGACTGTATATATGACCTGACGGTAGATGATGAAGAATTTACAAAAACACAGCTTTATATCCATCCGGGTGAATGCATCGACTGTGCTGCCTGTGAACCTGCATGTCCATGGCAGGCGATCTTTGAGGATTCCCAGGTACCGCCGATCTTTGCCGAAGATATAGAAAGAAATGCAAAGATTTTCGAAAAACATCCTCCGGAGCATTTCACTACGGAAGTGACACCGATAAAGAGGAATCCTACAATAGAAGAGATCGAAGAAAACAAACGCAAGTGGGGCTATACACCTTAATTAATTAGCACATTCAGATTCCTGCTGGAGATTACCCCGCACTTGCCTGCCCGACGCAGGAGGGATGTGGGGCAAGAATGACAGAAATATTGACTATACTTAATCTGATACTACTTTTTTAAACTTCTTTAAAAATATATCAGCTTCCTTTCGTGTAATTACTAACGGAGGAAGCAGACGGATTACGTTAACATTTGTACAATTGACCAGCACACCTTCATCCAGCATTTTATGAACGATAGTCTGTCCATCGCCTGCGATTTCAATGCCGATCATTAAACCCATTCCCCTGACATCCTTGATCTTATCGGGATATTTCTTTTTGTGAACCAGAAGTCTTTTTTTCAGATACTCCCCGATTTTATAAGCATTGTTCATCAATCCCTTTTTGATTTCCTCGATAACGGCTAATCCTGCGGCACAGGCAACAGGGTTGCCGCCAAAGGTCGAGCCGTGCTGACCCTGCCCGAATACACCGGCAACAATTTCATTTCCCAACACAGCACCCAGTGGAAGTCCTCCTCCCATTCCTTTTGCTATGAGTACAATATCCGGTTTTAATGCGAAATGTTCGAAAGAGAAAAACTTACCTGTCCTGCCAATGCCAGATTGTATTTCATCTGCCGCTATCAAAAAACCGAATTTTTGCTTTAGCTCCATCAGCTTTTGTATAAATGCGGGAGTTACGGAATTAATTCCCCCCTCCCCCTGCAGGCATTCAATGAAAATTGCGGAGGTGTTATCGTTTACATTCTTTTCCAGCTCAGCTAACGAATTAAAAGGAACGAACTTAACATCCGTTAATAATGGTTCGAAACCTTCGCGGTATTTGGCTCTTTCGGTCAGGGAAAGCCCACCCAAAGTTCTTCCGTGAAAAGAACCTGAGAAAGCAATAATATCCTTTTTTTGTGAGCCTGAGAAATGTTTTCTGATTATTTTAAGCGCAGTTTCAGCGGCTTCCGTACCCGAGTTTGTGAAAAATATCTTTTTAAATCCGGTTAACCCGATCAGCTTTTCTGCAAGCAGTATTTGTGTATCTTGATAAAAAATATTGGAGAGATGGATGTATTTCCCTATCTGTTTCGAAATGGCTTTATTGACTTCCCTGTGATTATATCCTAAAATATTTACCGCCAGCCCGCCGAACATATCCAGTATTTTCCTTCCGTCATCGGTATAAAGATAACAGTCTTTTCCTCGTTCTATGTGAATTTTAAGACGCCGGTAGGTCCTGAAGAAATATTCCTCCTCTTTTTGAATTAATCTCTCAAAGCTCTTTTTCATAACTACGATTTGTCTTTTTTGGGATTTATGTTTGTTAAAACTCTGTACAGCAATTTCACTTCTCTTTGCAGGCTTCTTTTATCACAGTTATTATTGATGATAAAATCCGCCCTTTCGACTTTTTCTTTCTCTGGCATTTGCAATTTTATTATCGAGCGTATGTCTTTTATTGTAAGATTTTTATTCCTTCTCTTTATCCTTCGAATCCTCATCTTGATGAATGAAAATACCTCGACGGTATAATCAAGATACTTATCGAACCCGCTTTCAAAGATCAGTGCGGCTTCTACAAGAATAATTTTTGCACGGGTCTTTTTTGAACGCTGTACAAGTTCTTCTATAACAAAAGGGTGAACGATACTATTCACCCTTTTTTGATTTCTTATATTTGCGAATACTACTTTTCTTAATTTTTCAAACGAAATAGCTTTTCTATCTTTATCAAGTATCCGTCCGCCGAACGATTTTACAAGCGCTTTATGAAGCTTTTTGTTTGTGCTGTACAGTTCCCTTGCAATCTCATCGGCATAAAAGATTTTGCATCCCAGCTCTTCAAAGTAACTGCAAACCAGCGATTTTCCGGAACCGATTCCGCCTGTTATTCCTATGAATAAATTCTTAGCGGTCTTACTTTGCATAAGCTACAGAACGTCTTTCTCTTATTACCGTAACTTTTATCTGCCCGGGATATTCCATTTCTTCCTGTATCTTTGAGGCAATATCAACGGACAGCTGGTCGGCTAACGCATCATTTATCTTTTCATGTTCCACTATTACCCTTATTTCGCGTCCTGCCTGTATGGCGTATGTCTTCCCTACACCTTCGAATGATTTAGCAAGCTCTTCCAGCTTCTCCAGTCGTTTAACATAACCTTCGACGGATTCTCTTCTCGCTCCAGGCCTTGCCCCGCTAATCGCATCTGCCGCCTGGACAAGCACGGCTATCGGGCTTTCCATTTCCATATCTTCGTGGTGCGAGCCGATCGCATTGCATACGATCGGGTGTTCTTTATATTTCTTGGCAACCTCATAACCCAGTATCGCGTGGGGACCTTCTACTTCCCTGTCAATAACTTTTCCTATATCGTGGAGCAGACCACCGCGTTTTGCAAGGATGGGATCGAGCCCAAGCTCGACCGCCAGTATTCCGCAGAGATGCGCCACCTCAATGCTGTGCTGCAGTACGTTTTGGCCGTAGCTCGTCCTGTATTTCATCTTTCCTATCATCCTGACCAGCTCCGGATGCAGCCCGTGGAGTCCAGTTTCTATCAAGGCAGTCTCACCGATGCGGATTATCTCTTCTTCCAGTTCCTTTTTCACCTTTTCTACAACCTCTTCTATCCTTGTAGGATGGATCCTTCCGTCAGCAATCAGTCTCTCCATCGATATCTTCGCAACTTCACGCCTGAACGGATCGAACGCTGAAATGGTTATGGCTTCGGGTGTATCATCCACAATGATATCCACACCTGTTGCCGCTTCGAATGCTCTCACATTTCTGCCCTCTTTGCCGATTATCCTGCCTTTAAGCTCATCGTTCTGGATGTTAAGAACGCTCACTGTTGTTTCAACCGAGTGGTCCGCCGCGCTCCTCTGTATTGCCTGTACAATCATGTTCTTCGCAATTCTTTTCGATTCGAGCTTCATTTCATCGCGTATCTCCTTCAGCTTTCCCGCACATGCCTTCTTGGTTTCATCGGTCAGGTTCTCCATAAGGATACTTTTCGCTTCATCAGCAGTAAGACCCGATATATTTTCGAGCTTTACGTTCTGTTCCTGCGTCAGGACATCCAGTTTTTCCTCTTTTTCTTCAAGGACTTCTACTTTTTGATTCAGTTCCTTTTCAAGCTTGTCAATATTCTTCTCTTTCCTTGAAAGAGTATCCAGCTTCTTTTCAAGGTTCTCATCCTTATCCAGAAGCTGTTTTTCAAATGCTTTCAGCTTATTTTTCTTGGAATGATAGTCACTATCGAATTCCTGTTTCTTCCTGTACCATTCATCTTTTACTTCCAGGAGCTTTTCTTTCTTAATGGTCAAAGCGGTTTTCTCTGCGTCTTCAACTATCTTCCTCGCCTGTTCATCGGCGCTCATTAGCTTGTTCTTTGTGGACTTGCTATTGAAGAGCCAGCCGAAGAAGAATGTTGCGCCGCTTAAAATTACAAAGAGCGGTATCAGAATATAAATTTCCAGATTCATTTTATATTACTCCGTTATTCTAACATATAATTTAGTGTATTATATAAATAAAAAACCGCACACGACTTTTAGAACCATAGTGAAAGGTTATAGAACCCTTCGTAAATACAGTGGGCGGTGCCGTAATGCTTCTTGCTTCCACTGTCAGCATACACCTGATAATCAGATGCAGCAGTTCCCGATTAAGGGCGAGGCCTGCAATTGGCATTATTCACGAGCTGTCCTCCCATAAATTAGCGTTGGTTCTAATTAATATTTGACTACGGTCGGCCGGTGCGGTTAAATTCTACGCTATTTAAAAGAACAAATTATTAACTATTAACTGTTGTGATCGATATATTCGTTGATCTCTTTTATCTGCGAGTTTAAATTGTTTAATAATGCTTTGTAATTTTGATCCAGAATAAAATTATTATTTTTTTCTTTGTAATAATTTTCGGCAATATTCAACGCAGATACAATGGCGATTGTAATATCAGATTGGTTCGGAATATCGTTCTGAACTTTATTCATGAGAGTATCCACGTACTGGGCACTCTTTTCTACCAGTTCAATATCATCACCCTTAAGGGTGTAATGATTGTTGAAGATTTTTATTCTGATATCCTTTGATTCCATTTACGTTAATAGTTTAAATTAATTGTTGTCACCTCTAAATTTCCGCAGTCAAACAATAATCTCTAACCCTGCTGTGCAGGTTCAGGGGTTATTACTTGCTTTTTGCTCGAGGTGAGTGTCTAACCTTACCATCAGCTCCTTTATCCTTGATTTCAGCATCGATTTCTCTTCACCCGATATCTTGTTCTTCTTCTCGTCCAGCAGCTTGTTCTTAAGATCAGTTATCTCTATATCTTTATTTAACAGCTCCGAATTTTGATTGGAAAATTCCAGCTTGATTTCAGATACGGTCTCTTCCAGCTCTTTGATCCTTTCCTTTAACAGCCGGTTCTCGTCCCTGTATGAATTAAGTTTCTCCAGGATGTTCTTTATCTTGGAAAAAAGTTTTTCAACCTCGTTCTTCAGACCCAGGTCATTTACTTTAACTACAGCGTTATCCATTTTATGATCTTAATTGAGCTTTTAAATTTTTGTTTAAATATTGAACAATTTTTTCCTGTACCAGGTTCACTTCTTCATCAGTTAGAGTCTTTTCATTGCTGGAAAACTCAAGCGAAAAAGTAAGGCTTAATTTATTGCTTTCATCTCCTTCGAACCTGTACAGGTCGTATAATCTTACCTTCTTTAAAAGCTTATTTGAAGCTCTCTTTATCTGCTCTTCGATATCCGCAACTTTTACATTTTTATCCGCAACTATTGAAAGATCTCTCAAGACCGGAGGAAATTTCGAAATTTCTTTATAAGCCCTAGCCTGTTCCTGAAATCTCGCCAGATCTTCAATGTATAATTCACAACCTATAACGGTATTTTCTATGTCAAAAAACTTTAATACTCGATCCGAAAATTGAAAAACAGACGCAATCACGCGGTCCCTGAGCTCAAAGTCTATCCTATATTCATAATTTTCCGTATAATTATAATAATTTAAGTTATAATAGTCAATATTGAATTTTTCAAGCAGCATCTGGACCTCGCCTTTCATGTCAAAAACGTCAAATTGTCTTAATTTTTGATTCACTGCCTCCATATCATGTTCGCCCGCAAGCACTAAATTTATGCAGGCTTTCTCTTTTATCCCGGGAATGTAATTTTCCGGAGAATCCTCATAATACATAATACTGCCAAGCTCGAACAATTTCAGTGAGCGTGCCTTAAAGTTAAAATTGTTCTTTATCACTTCCAGCGCACCGACAGATAAGTTCGTACGCATCACGTTCATTTCTGCTGTGAGAGGGTTAAGAAGGGTAATATATCTGTCATCGAAAACTTTTGCGTACTTTTCGTTTATTATCGAATTTGTGATTATCTCTTTGTAACCTCTGCTGACGAAATGCTTTCTCAGATCATTGAAGAACCTGTTCTTCTTATCCTGAAAATCTTTTATGTCAAAATAAATACTGTCATATTCCGCATCGGGAATGTTTTCGTATCCGTTCAGACGGACGACTTCCTCTACTAGGTCTATCTCCCTCTGCAGGTCATGTATCCTGAAATAAGGTATTTCAAAATACAGCCGTTCATCTTTTTCCTCAATAAATTTGATCTCTATCTTCTCCAGCAATTCTTTCACATGTTCAGAAGTAAATTCAATTCCCGAAATTTTATTAAGAAACTTTATTCTCAATCCGATAATATTTTTATTAACCTTGTTCGGATAATTATCTATCAATCCCTTGAAAATTTTGCCATCCGCATATTTTGACATGAGCTCCGCTGCCCTGTTGCACGCCCACTCCGTTTTTTCTATATCGATCCCCCTTTCAAAACGGTATGATGAATCGGTCTGCAGTCCCAGCAGTTTCGAAGACCGCCTTGTTATTATCGGGTCGAAATAAGCGCTCTCGATAAATACCGTTTGCGTATTATCCGTTATCTCGGAATTTTCACCGCCCATAATTCCTGCAAGGGCAACAGGCTTTTCAGCATCGCATATAAGAAGTATATCGGAATTCAGCGTTCTTGCTTTCCCGTCCAGTGTGGTAAATGATTTTAACTTCCCGCTGTTCTTTACAATAATCTTTTTCCCTTTTATCAGGTCATAATCGAATGCATGGAGCGGCTGCCCGCACTCGAGCATCACGAAATTGGTTATGTCAACGATATTATTTATGGGACGTAATCCCGCCGCAGTTAAATATTTTTTCATCCATGCGGGTGATTCCTTGACCTTAACATTTTGAACCAATCTCCCGCAGTATCTGTAACACCCTTTCGGATTTTCGATCTCAACTTTTATATGATCGTTTATATTCTCATTACTTTCTTTGACAGTTACATCGGGAATATTTATTTTCCGGTTCAGCAAAAATCCCGCTTCTCTCCCTACACCAAAATGTGACAGCAGGTCACTGCGGTTGGGAGTAATGTCTATGTCAATTATCACATCATCCTGACCGAGATATTCTGCGAACGGTCTGCCTACAGGGACCCTGTCCTCCAACACCATAATACCTTCACGCTCATCGCTGATGTTCAGTTCATAAGCTGAGCAAATCATGCCTTCGGAAAACTCACCGCGTATTTTAGATTTCTTAATTTCGAACTCGCCGTTGGGAATGATCGCACCTACCAACGCTACGCAGACCGTTTGTCCTGCATCCACATTGGGAGCACCGCAAACGACATTGAGTATCTCGCCCGTTCCGGCATCTACTTTGCAAACGCTGAGCTTATCCGCATTCGGGTGCTTTTTTCTTTCGATAACCTTGCCGATAACAAAATTCTTCAGCTTATCCGCCTGATTTTCAACATTGTCAACATCAAAGCCGATATTGACTAATCCCTTTACTAATTCTTCGGGGGAAATGTCAATCTTCAGATACTCTTTTAGCCAGTTTACAGATACTTTCATAAAATCAATAAATATCTACAAATATAGTAATATAGCCGTAAAGTATAAAGTCATACGTGAAATATAATGAAAGGCAGAGATGCGGTATTCGCGGCAGGTAAGCCGGACGAAAGGAAAAAAAGGGGCTGTCACGAAAGTAATATTTTGTCATTCTGAGCGAAGCGAAGAATCTCTTTCTAAATCATATTTATAGATTCTTCGGTCACTTCGTTCCCTCAGAATGACAATTGAGAGAGCCCCTTTTTTACAAAAAATAATTTTTGAATTATAATGTAACTTTTTCGATCTTGGCAATTTCGTGTATCTTTTCTTCACTCTTGAGATATTTCGGGATAGTGCGGAATATGTAATCCCACAGCGGGTTGCTCACGCCGTAAGCGGTCTTGTCATCTTCATAGTGATGACGGAGATGGTATACACGGAGGAAATTTCCTATCCTGCCCTTCATAGTAAAATGATGCGTTGCGTAATGTATCGAATCATACGAAACATATCCCAGAACGAAGCCTGAAAAAACTGCTAGATTATATAAGCCGAATATATACGAAAACAAAAAATAGAATATTGCTGCAAGCGGTACACTTACAAGCAAAGGCATTACCAGCCTGGTTGCATCACGCGGATATGCATGATGTATCCCGTGAACAAGAAAATGGAGGCGTCTGCCGAGATCCGATTTCGGCTCGTAATGGAAAGCCCACCTGTGGATGGTATATTCGGTGATCGTCCATAAAAATATTCCCGCCAGAAAAGCTATTACCGCTGGCAATGCTCCCGCTTTCATAAACCCAAAGTAAGCAGTAATTAATATTACAGGTGTATAAACAATAACGGGTGTAGCAGGATGAATGTGTGAAAAGTATTCCAGTACGGGGTTTTTGAACAAAGGTACGGTTTCGTTTTTATTTGATATGTATTTTGGCATAGCTATAAGTTAAATTTAATTTTTCCGTTCTTTACTTATATACCTTATAACAGGTAAAATGGGATATAAGTTCAGTATTTATCGTTTGTTATACCAAACTATAATTTCCTAAAAATAGTTCTCTTGATGCCGGAAAAATAATTCCTAATCTATAGAAAAGCTGATGGATACTACCGCCCTGATGGTTTTTTCCAGGGAAGAGGTATCATTAACTCCGTAATCCGATACATCGGTTGAATTTTTGGCGTTTATCTGTATCACCCCGGTTTTAGATGACCTCACCTCCCCTACCGAATTACCGGTGCTCTTGGCTATCTGCTCGGCTCTGGTCTTAGCATCCTGCGATGCCAGACCTATCATTTCTATCTTCAGGTCGGCAAGTTTGGTGTAGAGGAACTCAGGCGGGTCCGAATGGAATTCAACGCCCTGGTTGATAAGGTCGCTTGCTTCGCCTGAAAGGCGGTCTACCATATCAACGTCGTTCGACTCCACAGAAACGTTTTGGCTGATGGTGTAACTCAGTATTTCCGATGTAGGATAACCTCTAATATCCTTGGCAAACTGTGTGATCGTATTGACAGGAGTGAACTTGATCTTGTCATCGCTAATGCCCTTCGATTTCAAATAATTCTTGACCACAGTATTTTGTTTTTTTATGCTGGCGTAAGCGTCTGTCAGGGTTTTCGAATCCACGGAAAAACTTCCCGTCCATATAGCTAGGTCCGACTTGATGTCTTTCTGTGATGAGCCGGTAACGGTTATTGTAACATTACCTCTCGAAACCTTACGCCATGTGTTCGAGATAATTACGGATGCAATTATCAATCCTATGGCAAGGATTACCGCGAAGCTCAGGTAACTGTATTTTTTTTCGTCCATACTGATTTTAATTTAATTATTTAATTAGAAAATTATTTTTTTCTGCAAGGTGAACAAATCTCTTTTCAGGGTTTTTCTGTATAACAAATGTATGTTAATAATTTAAATCCAGCAGCCCATGGTTTCAACCATGGGGTAACGTAATTACAGTACAAAAAACCGTTTTAACGGTTTAAATTTTTACCGAATGCTTTTTAATAAATAATTCATATTCTTCCTTAAAACTTTTTGTCCTGTGATGTTCCTTTTGATTCTTAATATACTCTTCAACTTCCTTCACTTTTGATTCGCTAACTGAAAATGCACCGTAACCGGTTTGCCATGCGAATTTACCCGGTGAATAATTATTTTGATTTATCCAATGAGAAGATTCCCCTTTAATATTTTGCATTATATCCTTCAAAGAATAATTTTGATTCATAAGGAAAAGAATATGAACGTGATTTTCTGTACCATTAATAACTCTAACCTCACTTTCCAAATCATTTTCTAACTTCTCTTTTATACGCTCATGCAGTAAGTACTCAAATTGAGGTTTGATTATAGGCTCACTGTTTTTTGTACCAAATATAGCATGTATCCAGATCTTAATTAGTGCATTTGACATAAATAATTTTTCAAACCGTTAAAACGGTTTAATATTTCTTTCTTTATTTAACCCATAGCTAAAGCTATGGGCTACTTTACTTTTATTTTATAAATGTCAGCTTCACACGTTCTGATAACGCAAGATAAAATATCAACAGCGCCCCGATGATGATTCCGAATATTAATTTTTGCAAAACATAAGGTCCCGAGGATGCCAATGAATGAAATAATGAATATATTATAACATCTGTCAGCTGGTCAACTATGATAAAAATTATCATCAGTATTTTGAACAATCTCACTCTTTTAAAAAAAAGATACATAAGCGTTAACGCCCAAATAAGCAGTATAATGCCGGCAATTAGCTCAATGTAGATAAATGTTGTATACATATGAGGATCGGTTATGCCCTGCGTCTTCATAAGTTTATCTTCTTCACCCAGCAGTCCCCAAAACATCTGCGCATCGTTCAATCTTCCGAAAATGAGAAGGAACAGGATTATCTGCACGAGTATGAGCCACCCCCCGAACGGATTCGATTTTATTTTATCGGATAAGTCTTTATTCACAATGTAATTTACAAATTATCAAATACATATAATACCGAGAAATGGGTAGATTGTACGTGCAACTTCATGTACGAAATGACAAATCAACCTACACGGACTGACACCACAATATAATATCTAAAACCAAATTCATTTCTCTCCAATATGAACTTTTTGGTGCATTCTGATCATTTTGCAACCTATATATTTTAAACCTGCATCTACTATTAATCCTTTAAACTCTTTTGTACTGTAAAACTTTACGAATGAAGGTTCTAATAATTTCATAAGCTTATTTGCGATCTTCATAATCCAAATATCGGCGGTTATATCAAGTATATATATTTTCCCTTCTAATTTGAGAAGGCGGTTTATTTCTTTTAATACTTTATCCGGATTTAAGTAATGATGAAAAGAATTTGTACAAATGATTATATTAAATAAATTGTCCTCCAGCGGAATTGTTTCTGCATTGGATTTTATAAAATGAAAATTCTTTTCCTCCTTAAAATTTTCATTTGCTTTTTCAATCATCTTACCGGATAAATCAACCCCGTAAAATGAACCCTTGCCGAGGTTTAATTTTGAGGCTTGTCCCAATGCCCAACCTGTACCGCAACCAATATCAAGAATACTGATGTCTTCCTTAAGGTCCAGTAAAGAAATAACAGCACCTTGTGCCTTTCTTAAATACTCATATCTCCAGCCCTTTCCATCAAGCGAATTTGCAAATTTATCCCATTTAGCTTCATTAATTTCTAAGTGTTTTGATTCTTTCATTTTGATTCTCTTACTGTTTTATTTATAAGACATGCATACAAGATCATTTTAACAAATTACTTTATTTTGCATATCTAATAATAATTTTGAAACTGTAATATTTCAAGTTAGAATGAACAACTACAGGATTATCTGTACGAGTATGAGCCACCCGCCGAACGGATTTGATTTTATTTTATCGGATAAGTCTTTATTCACAATGCAATTTACGAATTATCAAATACATATAATACAGGGAAATGGGTAGGTTATTGCTCTCAGCGATGTGGTATTTTCACAGAGTCCCTTTTCAGGAATCTCCGCGAAAAAGTAGTGTATTTAATAAATGATTGTAAATGGAGAAGGTAAATATTATTTTAAATATAAAATATTTGCAATTGAAAAATAGTTTAGTAAGAGATAAAAGCTTATTATTTAATTATTACTCGAAACAAAAGTACCATTATTTACACGGTGATGCTTTAGAATTAATAAAAAATTATAAAGATAATAGCTTTGATTTAATAATAACTTCTCCACCTTATAATATTGGAAAAGAATATGAAGTAAAACAATCAATTGAAAAATATCTAGAAACACAAGAAGGATTAATCAAGGAACTCGTGCGTGTACTATCAGAAAGAGGAAATATATGCTGGCAAGTTGGTAATTATGTAGAGAATGGCGAAGTATATCCATTAGATATCTATTATTATCAGATATTTAAGAAATTCAGATTAAAATTACGCAATAGAATTATATGGCATTTTGGCCATGGTTTGCATGCTTCTAAGCGATTATCCGGGAGATATGAGACCATTCTTTGGTTTACAAAATCAGATGAATACATCTTTAACTTAGATGATATAAGAATACCTGCTAAATATCCTGGCAAAAGACATTTCAAAGGTGAGAAAAAAGGTCAATTATCAGGAAATCCTAAAGGTAAAAATCCTACAGATATTTGGGAAATTGTTTTAAATGATTGGGAAAATGAATTATGGAACATACCAAATGTTAAATCCAATCATCCAGAAAAGACCAAGCACCCTTGTCAATTTCCAATCGAACTAGTAGATAGATGTATATTAGCTTTAACAGAGCGGGACAGTTGGATACTTGATCCATATGCTGGGGTTGGTTCAACTTTAATTTCAGCATTAAAAAATAATAGAAATTGTGTAGGTTTTGAAAAAGAGAAGGAATATGTAAATATAGGAATGCAAAGGATTGAAGATTTAATGTCTGGTAAACTAAAATTTAGGCCTATAAATAAGCCAATTCATGTACCTTCACCAACCGATAAAGTAGCTATATATCCACTTGAGTGGTTAAAAATAAATAAATGAAAATTACACAGAAATACTCGCATTTAAATGGTGAAGAATATTTAATCGTTCACCATAATAAACTTTATAAAGAAATTATTTCTACAATAAAAGGAATTGATGCAGATAAATATAAAACAAAAGAGAGTAAGGAAAAAACAAAAGTAGGTAAATTTCTTTATAGCCCAATCGAATTAAACAAGATATTTAACAAAAAATTTAGAGCAAATGGTTGGAATTCTTCAGTTTATAGATACTACGTTACAACAGAGAAAAAGTACCTCCCTGAATTATTATCTATTTCCTTAAAAGAGCAAAAAGAATTTTTAATTAATAAAGGTGTTGATAAACCAATAATATCTTATAAACAAACAGACTTAGTAAAAGACAAGATAGCGATAGAGATACAATTCGGTAAATATGCTTTCGTTGCTTTTGATTTGTTCGTTAAACACATGCTTTTCTATTCAGGTGATGTAATAGATGTTGGAATAGAAGTATTGCCTACAAAAAATATGCAAAATATTATGTCTTCGGGTATAGCTTATTTCGAGGGGGAAGTTTATAATGTTTTAAGACAAGGCAGAAGTAATCCACCAGTTCCGCTATTAATTATTGGAATCGAACCATAAATCCCATTTTTTTATTTTTTGAATTCTTTGTTAACTCACGTTCCCCCAATATGAAATAATAGTTAAAGAAGTAGAATGGAAAGAGATCTAAATTTAATCCGCAATATATTACTAGCAATAGAGAAAAGTGATAAATCGTATGCAGAATCGGAAGTAATTCTTGCATTAGATAAGGAACAAAAGGTGTTGTATCACCTGTCGTTATTGCGAGAACAAAATTATATAAAAATACTCGGTGCATTTCATCGTTTATTAAGTCTAAAATGGGTATTCAGAGGTTCAGTCGAGTTAACTAATGATGGGTACGAATTTTTATCAACTATAAAAGATAATAAAATATTTCAAAGAATTAAGAAGGTGTTCAAAGAGAAATCCATTAGTTTTGGTTTATACATGGTTAAAGCTTATGGGCTTTATTTACTAAATGAAAAGCTTGGTATTAAGTAAAACAAGTATTACTCCTATTATTAAGTTCCAGTATTCGCTAAATCTACCATAGGCTACCCTGCCATAATGTAATTTTCTCTATGCTTTACCATGAATCTATGTTTTTGAAAATTTTAAAAAATTACAAATCACTTCATGTTACGTGATAATACTTTCAAAGATTATCTATATCTTGATACTCTAGAAAATGCAATCGATTCATTGGAAATGGTAAATTCTTGTTTGAGTTTAGAACATTATAATAAATGGAAATGGATTATAATTGCCATGCATCATTCATTATACTCTTTTTGCATAGCAAATTTGCAAGGTACTAGTCCAAATGAGGTTACTTCAAAAATGTTTGATGAAGATGATAACGTATATGCAAAAAGAGGTGATGAGAAATGGAAAAAATCAAAAATTAATTGTACTAAATACGGTTTTGGTTCTTATACTATTAGTTGGGAAGAAATAGAAGGTGAACCTCCCATTACAATAAAAGAGAATAAGAAGAATAAACCGTATAAAGAAAAACTAATACCTTTTTGGACGGCTATAGCACGTGTACAATCTTATTTCTTTTGGATGAGTACATATATACATTCTAAGGAAATTACATTAACTGAAGATGAATGGGAAAGCATTATTTGGCTAAATGATTTTCGAAATTTGTTAATACATTTTATTCCTACAAGTATTGCATATCATAAAAACAATTTCATTGGACATTTCAATAACTGCATTGATGTTATCGAACGATTAGTTTTCAAAACTAACCAAATTCATTTTTATTTAGATAGGGATAATGATAAGAAAAGAATTCAAGGATCCATAAATCAAATTAGGACAAAATTAGATATTAAAATATAATTTTATTGTTGGTAACAAGACCAAAAGTAGGGTTAAATTTAATCAATTAAACTTCTTTTAATATTTATAAAGATGAATAAAAAACACTTAATAATATTATTTCTTCTTTTTGTTTTTTTGTTTGTTTATCTAAGTAATAATATTGTTTTTATAAAAAGTCAGAGTAAAAATTCAGAAATAGGGAAATATCAAGTTTCAACATGTTATCGAGAATCCGGGAATTGGGTTTTCATTACAGTTATTGACACTCAAACAGGTGAAATTCTTAGGCAAGAGAGATTTAATGGCTATGATAACTATAAGGAAAAATGATTTTTGCTTTGATAATGTTATAAAATTCACGGCTAAAGCCGGTTTTGTTATTGTGACCTGATACCCCTTCCTAAAGGATGGGGTTATTTCATTTCTCTGCTACTCTGCGCCTCTGTGGTTCAAATATCCCCTGCTTTCCTCAACTACCCAAAATTTTTGCCTTGATTTCTGCAGTTTATTGTGGTATATTTGTATTTGTAATTATAGGGTTTTAAAACTGGATTCCCGCCTTCGCGGGAATGACAAGTGAACAGATGTTCTTTGACAATTTGTCACATAGTATTGCGTGAGAGCATTACTAAGTAATCATTACTTAATTAATAAAAAAGCTGCGTTTCCGAATGATTTTATTACTTGTCATTACTTAAGTAATGGGGGGTGTACCCTGTTTTTAAACCTTGCAAAAACAGTGTTTTAATATTTTACAATTTACTTTGACATTTTGTCATAATCAACGAAGAGGTAACTAAGTTACCCTAACTTACTTTACTCAATAAACTTTAATTCCTGTAAAATATTAAGCTTTTTTTGGTCAAGGGGTAACTTAAGTTACCCGGGGGGTACGCTTTTAATAAACTTCAAATAAACAGTGTTTTATTATTATTAAACAATCATACCCATTGTTGGTAGCCTGCCCTAACCTCAAGTGGGTTGTCACCAACGATAACAAAGCTGTTGGTCACAAGACCAACAGTGGGGTAAAATAATGCGGAAATGACATTTAAATGTTCAAACAAATTCATTAAATTCGGTGTAACAACAAAACATAGAATAAAATGAAGAATAACTTATATTTAATAAAAATTTACCTTCTTATTATTCCGGTTCTGGTCTTTTTATCCTGCGGAACCAAAGAACAGAACGTTTCAACTAAAACCAATCCTGAAAAGAAGGTAGTATCCGGAACAAAGGAGAAAAAAGATATGTCAATAAACATTACCAGCGTTACATTCGATGAGGGCGGGCTAATCCCTTCGAAGTACACCTGTGATGACCAGAACATGTCACCTCCCCTGTCATTAAGCTCGGTACCCGACACAGCAAAATCACTTGCCCTGATCTGCGATGACCCGGATGCTCCTTCGGGTACATGGGTTCATTGGGTGATGTATAATATACCTCCACAGACAAAAGAGCTTCCGGAGGGTATTCCTGCTAAGAAAGAACTGCCGGACGGCACCAAACAGGGATTGAATGACTTCCACGATATCGGTTACGGCGGTCCGTGTCCCCCGGGAGGAACACACAGGTACTTCTTCAAGATTTATGCACTTGATACAGAACTAAAAGCGGGAAGTGATATAACAAAGCAGGACCTGCTTGATATGATGAAAGATCATATCCTTGCTCAGGGGCAGTTGATGGGTAAGTATTCCAGACAATAGGTTTAGCAGCTGTGATTGTCATTCTGAGAGAACGAAGTGACCGAAGAATCTCGCACTGGATACCGAATAGATTCTTCATCACGCCTAAAGGCGTGACTCAGAATGACACTAACTTTATCCTTTTATAACGGCGAGGGGCTTTAGCCGGGCTACTTTTTTCGCAATGCCCGCCCTAGCCACCACGTCGACCACGCTGTGGACATCCTTATAAGCGGCGGGAGCTTCTTCAGCTATGCCTTTTATTGAGCCAGCCTGGATAATAATTCCTTCATCCAGAAGCTCTTTGCGGAGCCGGTTGACATCTATTTTTTTACGTGCGGCATGGCGTGACATCTGCCTGCCCGCGCCGTGGCAGGTCGAGCTGAAGGTTTCTTCACTCTGTGCTGTTCCCGCAAGAACATATGAAGCAGTTCCCATACTTCCCGGTATGAGCACTGGCTGACCGAAAGATCTGTATGCTTCAGGTATCTCTTCACTACCCGGTCCGAAGGCGCGTGTTGCACCTTTACGGTGAACGATAAGCTTTTTCAATTCGCCGTGTACCAGATGTTTTTCTATTTTTGCGATATTATGGGCAACATCATAGAGTAAGTCAAGTTCACCCGAACTGCCCAGTATTTTTTTGTAAGCTTTTCTCACTTCGTCTGTGATAAGCTGCCTGTTCGCAAAAGCAAAATTCGCAGCCGAAGCCATCGCAGAGAAATATTCCTTTCCCTCGTGTGAAGAGAACGGAACACATGCGAGTTCCCTATCGGGTAACCGGATACCATATTTATCCATCACGTTCAACATTATTCTTATGTGATCTGTTGCAACCTGGTGTCCGAGTCCCCTGGAACCTGTGTGAATTAAAATTACTATTTGACCTTCAAACAAACCGAACGCTTGAGCAGAATCATTATCGAATATTTTATTTACCCTATCCACTTCCACAAAATGATTTCCTGCACCCATAGTTCCAAGCTGGTCGGCTCCCCTGCTCTTTGCGTGGTCAGAAACAGAGGATGGGTTTGCTCCGGGGATACACCCGTTGGACTCGATGTAGAGGAGATCATTTTCTTTGCCGTACCCGTTATCAACAGCCCAACCGGCACCCTTAAGCATAACTTTATCCAGTTCCTGTTTGGATAATTTTAATAATCCTCCCCTTCCCACACCGCACGGAACTTCTTTGAATATCTCCTTCGAAAGCGGTTCAATCAAATGTGATATCTCATCAGAATGTTGCTGAGATCTCAGCAGCCTGACGCCGCAGTTAATATCATACCCTATTCCGCCGGGCGAGATAACGCCGTCGGGATACAAAGTAGCTGCAACGCCGCCTATCGGAAAGCCGTATCCTTCATGGACATCCGGCTTCACGAGAGCAGCGTGCTGGATCCCCGGAAGAGTGCTGACGTTTATCAATTGCTCGATAGAACGGTCCTGCATAATCATATCCAGCATTTCACCAGCTGCATAAATTCGTGCAGGGACCCTCATGTCACTTCTGTATGAACGTGGTATCTCCCAGATGACATCGCTCAGCTTATTTAATTTATTCTTTATTTCCATCCCGGTTAAATATCGAATACTATAAGAGTTTCAAATTGCCCATTTTCATTTTTTATTATTTCAGCTTCCGTATACGTGACGGCTTTAATATCTTCATCAAAACCATCAATCCTGTCACCTTCTATATCGACGGTCAGGTTTGTCCCGTTAAGCTCTTTAAAATTCACGCTGTGGAAGATGGCTTTGTATTGATGTGATAGGGTAAGTATCTCTGAAAGAAAATCTATCAGAAGCATCGATACATCTTTCGATCTCACCTCGATCACATCCCGATAATTCATCAATGACATTTCCCGTGTGAACTCATTTTTTATTATTGAGTTCATTCCTTCAAGGGCTGCCAGAAACAGTTCCTGGAGGCTGTCCGCAGAAACCTTGATGCGAACTTCCGATGTATGCGGTAAAATTACAAACTCGTGCATATTATATACAAAATTTTACGTAAAATTCCGTAAATAGCAACACAATATTGTTTTGAACCACATTATTTTTCGTTTCGTAATAAATTGATGAATTATGACTTAATCGTGAAAGGGAAAATTGTGAATTTCTTTAAAATTTGCAACTTATAAATTGGAAGTTTAGCAGAAGTGACATTCTTTTGACGAAATAGTGACATTGCGAAATTATGCATTTTTTAATATTAATAAAAGAAATGATGTATAATTAGTGTGAGGAATTCGCTTTAAAATTATAGGGATTTTGCAGTATTTAGAATATATAACTAAATCCTCTTATTTTTTTGGTAAACGAAAAATAATTTGATCCGCTACACTATTTGTTTCCATTTTAAAAAAATAAATTTTAAGAGCCGGGTTTTTGATAGATAAAATCAAATCTCCAGCTCTATTACAAATTCAATGATTTTTTTCAGTTAAAATAACATTAAAGAATTTTGCTTTCGGATTACCTTCGAGAATCGGGAAAACTTTTTCCGATGCTTTTTGCCGTTTGGGACTGTGGTACATTACCATAAATGTTTCTTTGCTTTCATGTTCCACAAGACCTACGTATTTACCCGGTTCCGTATCCGATTTTAACAGCTTTCTGGAAATGAATCCTTTGAAATTTTTATAAACTGAATTTGACCACTGAAACCATTTGATAAATTTATCTTCTTTTCCCTCTTTGATTGGAGGGAATTCTGCTGTATTTATAAACATGTATTTAATTTTTATTTATTAAACCTTAATTTTAAGTATTCACCAATCAATATTGAAGCATGGTATAAGACTTATTCTTCATTCTGTGAGTGCAACATCAATTTTTCTGCGAAACCGCAACTTCAGGATGATGCTCAGCAGTTGCATATTGCACTAAAACTTTTAAAGTTGCAACAATTTGTTGATGTTCTGATAACATTTCCGGAAGTTCCGTTTTCAGTTTATCGGTCATGGGGATTACCTGTTTCATTTCTTCAGAAAGTATACCTGAAGCAATAAGCGGTAGCAAGCCTAAAGGAGGAAGTGCGTATTCCTCTTCTTTCACAAAATGCGGATGCATCAATTTTGCTACTGTTTTTGCAGTTACACCTGTATTGGCTGAAAGCTGGGAGGCTTACCTAAGCATGTTATGCAATTCTTCATGTTCTGCTTTTAATGGATATGGTATTTTAAATTCCATAATATTCTTATTTCTTTCTATAATATAATGTCACAAATAAAACGCTTGTGATGAAGAAAATTCCTGATAAAATCCAAGGAATATGTTCCGAATGCTCGCTTTCCTCAATATGTCCAGGATTATGCACTTCTTCCTCACCTTCAGCAAAGTGAAAGAATTGTACATATGCCTCGATGTATTCTCTGCCTGCTTTGACATTATTAACATCGAAATTCTTTAGCAACATTACTTTATCAAAACGTTTCTTCAATTCTGCAAGCTTATCTTTCGGCACTAAGCCATTCAGTGGAGAAAGGTTCCCCAATGCTATACATTTATCAGCAGCAAGAATTTTCTCGTCAATTGGAGTTCCGGACGGCTTAACCCCCGTATATGGTTCTCCTTCTCCACTTCTATGAACCCTAACTAACGTTTCAAAGAAGTAATTGTCTGCGAGTGTATCAGCTTCAGGACTAAGTACCCTGACTTTCATTGTGAGATCGAAAGCTTCTTTTATCTCTTTTTCATTAACAGCCGGAACCCATTTAAGGACATAGTTAACATTATTTTGTTCTATGGCTTTCCTTGCATCAGCTACTACAGGACCATCCATGGTGTCGCAATGTGAAAACGCGAAATTAGCAGGTAAAACCAACAGTATTACCAATGAAATAATAAAAAATAATTTTGTTTTCATAATAAACTTCCTTTATTTATTTTAAGTAAATACTTTTTAGTTCTTTTAATAAGTGATGATATTCTTCATGTTTTCCAATACCAATTTTCTCAACTTCCAGTTTCTCAAAAGCATCAAATATTTTTGATTGTTCTGCTTCATTTAAAACTTTGTCAGCCATCATAAAAAGAATATTATTTTCTTTTTCAATATGATTTCTGAGAAGCTCAACATAGCTCATCGAGCTTGAGATTATGTTATTGATTTCTTGTTTATTACCAGCTATATACTTTTCAAAGGCACTGCTCAATGATTTTATATGACCTCTGCCCAACTGATGCTCATTAAGCATCACAGCTATCGGACCACCTTCTTTTGGAATACCATGATTTACCATAGCCGGAAAAAGAATATCTTCCTCTTTGCCATGATGGCATTTATCTGCAAAACCTTTGACAAACTCAATGATTTTAGCATAATGATCCTTATTCAGGTCATTGCCCTCTCTAAGATCATTTGAAATATTTTCTATGATAGTAAGCATAAGTTTAATGCCTTCGTGTTCATCTTTTAGTTGTTGTGTAGCTTTCATTTCATTTTCCTCTTGTTATTATTATTGATTTTCTTTTTCGTCTTTCTTAATTGACCATCCTGTTTTTAGTCCAATCACAAACATAGCTAAAGCAAGCGTTCCGATTGCAAATATTGTGTCTCCGATTATTCTTAACCACCGAAGCGTTTGTAAAGTGGGCTCCTGCATAAATTCAGCTGAACGAGCGAACCACATACCGTGTTTAATACTTGCAATAGTTTGAAGAACACCTACAGGAAGAAGGCTAATTACCGCCATAAGTAATAGTCCAATATTCAATAACCAAAAGGCAATACTAACATATCTATCCTTCCAGATATATTTACTTGTGAGACCTTTTAGGACGAATAACATCAATCCAATACCCAACATTCCATATACACCAAAAAGAGCAGTATGCGCATGAACAGCGGTTGTATTTAGTCCTTGCATATAATACAGAGCGATTGGGGGATTAATAAGAAATCCGAATAAACCAGCTCCGACAAGATTCCAAAAGCTAACAGAAATAAGGAAATAGATTGGCCATTTGTATGTTTTAACCCACTCAGTTGCCTTGCTTATTCTTAAATTATGATATACTTCAAAACCCATTAAAACGAGAGGTACTACTTCAAGAGCGCTGAAAGTAGCGCCAAGTGCGATGACTGCCGTAGGTGTACCGGCGAAGTACAAGTGATGGAAGGTTCCGATAATTCCACCGCTCAGGTAAACTATGGTAGAAAACAAAACAGCAAATGTTGCAAATTTAATATTCAGTAAACCCATTCTTACAAAAAGAAAAGCTGTGATAACGGTTGCAAATACTTCGAAAAATCCTTCTACCCAAAGATGGACTACCCACCATCTCCAGTATTCTGCAATTGATAAATGTGTTTGCTGTCCCCACATTAACCCTGCACCATAAAATGCTGCAATAGCAATAGATGAAATAATAAACAGGGTTAATAACTGTCTGCTTTCTGAGGGTTTTTTAAGTGCGGGCATTAATGCACGGAATATAAGAATCAACCATATAATTAAACCTACAAAAAGAAACAATTGCCAGAATCTTCCAAGGTCAACATATTCGTAACCCTGGTGTCCAAACCAGAAATTCTGTGCAAGTCCAAGTTTCTGCATTATCCCCATCCATTCACCCATTAATGAACCTACAACAATAATAAGTAATGCAATAAACAGAAAATTTACACCAATCCTTTGAAACTTGGGCTCAATACCCGATACAGCAGGAGCTATATATAAACCTGTTGCCAGCCAGGATGTTGCAATCCAAAATATTGCTAATTGCACATGCCATGTACGCGAGACAGAATAAGGAAG
>JBEKSX010000040.1:0-25876 GCA_049516635.1 Ignavibacteria bacterium
TATCCCAACCCGTTCAACCCAACAACAAAGATAAAATTCCAAATCCCCCTTAATAAAGGGGGAGAAAGGGGGTTGTCTTTCGTAACCTTGAAGATCTACGACCTCCTCGGCCGTGAAGTTGCAACCCTTGTAAACCAACAGCTTAAACCCGGCACATACGAAGTGGAATTTAACGGAACAAATTATCCAAGCGGCGTGTATTTTTATCGTCTGACAACTAATAATAATACTGCAACCAAAAAGTTTGTTTTGGTGAAATAAAATTACCTTATTATGTAAAAAAGGACGTTCTATTGAACGTCCTTTTTTTTCTTCATTTATCCCTGCTTTTCACAGTGTATATAAATTTTTACCTTGAATTATGCAGATTAATGCAGTATATTTGTATTTCTGGGTTGTTGGTCACAAGACCAACAACAGGGAATATATTGGTTCTTTGACATTTTGGCAAGCATAAATCTATCTCCCCTTTACGAAAGGGGAGAAACGGCGAAGCCGAGAGGGGTTCAATACTGGATTCCTGCCTTCGCAGGAATGACAGGCTAGACTACTAAGTAGTCACTACTTAAGTAACCAAAAAATAGCGATTCTGAGCTTCCTGACTACTTGAGACTACTTCAAGTAGTGGGGGGGGTAATAAGTTAAAAATTGAAAGTTCAAAATTATTAATGAATTTAATTGTATTTAACAAGATTTATGTTGAGTCCGCCGTAGAGGACTAGATACTAGAAAAAGGTAACTAAGTTACCCTAACTTAAATTTTCAAAAAGTTGCGATTAGTGAATGTATTTGATGTTTTTTCGGTAGAGGGGTAACTTAAGTTACCCGGTGGGTAACCTGTTAATAAAATCTTGAAAAAACAGTAGTATAAAATTCGTGATCATTCTTTGTCATTTGTCACTATTAATAACATTCTCCCCTTTACGAAAGGGGAGAAACGGCTTTAGCCGAGAGGGGTTCACTACTAAGTAGTCACTACTTAAGTAATTAAAAAATTGTGATTCTGAGCAACCTGATTACTTGTGATTACTTTAAGTAGTGGGGGGTAGTAAGTTAAAAATTTAAAATTGAAATTTTAAAATTGTTCACGAATTATAGGGTTTGATAAATAATTTCTAATAAACCTTAAAAACTTTACGAACTTTATAAACTTAACGAACCTGATTAACATGAAGAACTCAAAACTGTACGCTGAAACCGCCGACAGGCAGGAACGCCCACTGGTAGATCGTCCCCTGTTCGTTGCGGTACTCGTTCCAGAAATACTGGTAACGTTCGTTGTATTGAACACGTTCTGAAGCTCCACGTAGGCTACGATGCTCCAGTTCTTGTAATTCCATTTTTTATCAACGCGGATATCGAGCCGATTATTAATTTAATCTCTCATCGCATTTTATTATTATTCGATTTTGTTAATATATCTTGGTATTTTTTTATAACTATCAGTAATTATTATTATTATATAAATTTTGGTTAATTATTATTCCGATCTAAATTCAATGAGATTAAGAGATAATATCTCTTCTTCCCTGGAAGTATACAAAGAGAAATTTTTATACTACCTGGATGCTTTTATTGCCGTATTGCTCTCGATAAATCTGCTGTTTGCAGGTTATTATTATTCGATCGCCTGGATCTCGCTCGTAATTTTGATCCCTGCTATCATCTTCCGTCTTATCATAGATAGGAATTTATACAGACCTGATACTATATTCATTATTCTGCTCATCATATTTATCCTCATTCAGGTCATCTCATCACTGTTCAGTATCGATCCGAGAGAATCTCTTTTTGTTGTCAGACGCAGGGCAATGCTTTATGTTCTTTTTTTTACCTCTGTAATGTTCATCAAAAACCCCGTTCAGTTGAAACAGATCCTGGCAGCGTTCATAATATTTTCAACGATGGTATCGATAATTGAGATAATCAGATTCATAAGCGATCCCAATCGTCTAACCGCACCTTTGAACGAATTCAGGATAACGTATTTCGGGCATCCTGTAACTATTGCCGAGATAAAGATGCTCACACTCGTATTGATTACAGTTTTTCTTTTAAGCAAAGAAACTTTTCTGCTCCAAAAAAAATGGCTTATTATATGTGCCCTTCCGATACTTTACACATTTTATCTGACGGGTTCACGCGGCGCCGCACTGGCATTAGCCGGTTCATTGGTCGTTATCGGATTTATGCGGAGCAAGCTGTTCGTTCTAAGCTTCGTATCTGCCGTTGTATTGTTCTTTATCTTTGCTCCCCCGGAATTTACCCAGAGACTGCTGAGTATAGGTGACCTTAATGGAAAAGGGATTGCATCACGTGTAGAAATGTGGGAAACCAGCTTTCAGATCACTCACGATTACCCGGTCTTCGGTATCGGCAGCGGCGATGTAATTAAAGTTTATGAACGCTACACCAAAACAAGATATGTCGGCGAAGGACACCAGATGCATGACAACGCCATTCACCTGCTGGTTACAACTGGTTTCGCCGGACTGGCAGCATGGCTCATACTAATGCTGTATATATTTATCAGGCAGATTAAAATATACCGCAGGACGAGAGGTAACGATACATTGAACAGTCTGGCGCTCGCATCTCTGATTTCAATGATAGCATTCCAGATAGCGGGTGTGTTTGATTGGAACTACGGCGACTTCGCTTTTTCATTCGTTTTGTGGATTTTTATAAGCCTCGCCTTCCTCGCCGAAAAGTTCAATATGGATATACAAAAAGCATGAGGTTCGTTCTCCAAACGAGCCTTCCAACAATTGGATTTACAAAGAACTTTATTAACTGTTAATCTTTGTTTAATTTTAATAGCGAATTCACAATTATTGAATGAATGCCCAATACTAAAATAAATAAAAACAATCCTGTACTGGAAGCAAAGCTGAACAGCCTGCCGGCAAATGCGGGGATCTACCAGTTCAAAGATAAGAACGGGAAGATAATCTATGTCGGAAAGGCGAAGAACCTGCGTAACCGGGTGAGGCAGTATTTTACATCTAGGAATGCAGGTCCGAGGATAGAACGTATGGTCTCGCTCATCAAAGACCTGGAAATAATCAACACAGACTCCGAGGTTGAATCGCTCATCCTCGAGATGAACCTTATAAAAGAGCTAAAACCCCGCTATAACGTGAACCTCAAGGATGATAAGACCTATCCATACATCGTAGTAACCAATGAACCGTTCCCCCGGGTTTTTCCCACCCGCAAAAGACGCAGTGACGGGTCAAAATATTTTGGACCGTATACCGATGTAGGAACAATGAAGTATTCGCTCAAAATGCTGAGAGATATTTTTATGATACGGACCTGTTCATTTCATATTACGCAGGAATCAATCGAGCAGAAAAAATTCAAGCTCTGCCTGGAGTATCACATCCATAAATGCGAGGGACCATGCGAGGGGCTGGTAACACAGGAAAAATACAATGAAATGATAGACGAAGCAGAAAAAGTTTTGAACGGCAAAACTTCAACGCTGATTAAAGAGCTTCGCTCGAAGATGGATGCATCGGCTGCAGAACAGCATTTCGAAGAAGCCGCCCGGATGAGGAATAAGATAAATTCGCTCGAGGTTTATTCCGAAAGGCAGAAAATTGTATACGAGGACATGCTGGACAGGGATGTATTCAGTTTTGTAAAAGAGGAGGATGAAGGATGTGCAATGGTTCTCAATATCAGGGACGGTAAGGTAATAGGCAAGAGGCATTTCTACCTTGATACGATCGAGGATAAAACAGATTCGGAAATACTGGAAAGTGTTTTGTTCAAATATTATTCCGAGAACAATTTTATCCCTGATGAAATAGATTTGCAGAGCGAGATAGCAGATAAGGAAGCTATGAGAGAATGGTTCAGCAAGAAAAGCAATAAGAGAGTTGACATTGTTTTCCCAAAACGCGGTGAAAAACTTAAACTGCTCGCACTGGTAAAGACCAATGCACAGTATATGCTCGATGAACTGAAACTTCAGCGTCTGAAAAGAGAATTTATTCCTAATTCGATAAGTTCGCTCAAACGTGACCTGAGATTGACAAAACTTCCCAGAAAGATCGAGTGCTTCGATATCTCGAACATACAGGGTACGGATACCGTTGCATCGATGGTGGTATTTCATGACGGCAAGCCCAGGAAGAGCGAGTATAGGAAATTCAAGATACAGACAGCATCAAACGAGGTCGGCAGACCTGACGATTTTGCTTCAATGCGTGAAGTGATCTACAGGCGGTACATAAAGTCGGTGGAGCAGGCAAAGAGCAGTGATAATAAAGATAACAGCAAACCGAAACCCCTGCCCGACCTTATCGTGGTCGACGGCGGCAAAGGGCAGTTATCCTCTGCAGTAAAGGTACTTAACGATATAGGAATCAAAAACCAAAACATCATCGGCCTTGCGAAGAAACTTGAAGAGGTATACGTACCCGATTCGTCGGATCCTCAATCTATTCCTAAAACATCGAGCGGTTTAAAGCTTTTACAGAGGATACGGGATGAAGCCCACAGGTTTGCGGTAACATTCCACAGGAGCCTGAGAGATAAACGGACGCTTACATCAGAGCTCGAAACTATCACGGGCATCGGCAAAAAGACAGCCGGAAAACTATTAACCGATTTCGGTTCAGTAGAAAAGATAAAAGAACAGGTGATGAACCATTACGAAGAGTTTGAAAAGAAAGCCGGCAAGAAAACTGCAGAGAGATTGAAGGTGTGGCTTACAGGACTGCCTGTCGACGATTCGACCGGTTAAGCTGCTTGGCAGGTAGTCATAACAGTGTTAAGCGTCACGGAATGGTCCTCGGCGCACCAAAAAGTAATTAAAATGAAAATAAGTAAAAATGGATATACAGTACATACGTGAATACTGCATGAAGAAAAAAGGTGTAACGGAAGAATTTCCGTTCGATGAAGAAACACTGGTGTTCAAAGTGTTCGGTAAAATGTTCCTGCTGACGAACCTCAATCCACCGCTTAGCATAAATATCAAATGCGACCCGGAGAATGCGGTTGAGCTGCGGGAGAGATATTCCGCTGTCACGCCGGGTTTCCATATGAACAAAACACACTGGAATACAGTAGAGCTTGACGGAACGGTACCGTCAAAGATACTTTTATCCTGGATCGACGATTCTTATGAGCTTGTATTGAGTTCGATTCCAGTAAGCAAGAGATTTTTGAAGAAGTAATGTTTTCATAGATGGAACGAGCCGATCTGCTGTAAGCTGATTGTACCGGTTAAGTACGAATAACTAAACCTTTAACGCAGCAATCGTTCTTTTAAAAGGTCCTGAACATTTCGTCTGCCGTCAAGGATGCAGTGAACAAATATGGTATTCCCGAACACCTGATAAATAATTCTATACGGATAATGATCAATTTCTAAATAATTAACATCTATACCCGGGAAATCATGTATTATATGTCCTCTATGAGGAAAATCCTGAAGCGTGAGGGTAGTATCGTACAGATCATTAAATAAATTTTCAGCTTTATCAAAAGAATCGTTTACAGCAACATACTTATATATATCAACAAGATCATCTTCAGCTTCGGGCAGTAAATTTATTTTATACCGCATTCTTTTTTAAACTTATTGATTCTTTTCCTTGCATCAGAAAATGCCTTGTCAATCGGTTTATATTTGCCTTTTTTCATGCTTGCCTGGCTCATCGCAAGGATCTTAAGCATTGCCAGAGTATCCTGGGTCTTTTCATATTCTTTAATATCCTGCACAACAACTTTGGCTTCGCCGTTTTGTGTAATGATATATGTCTTGCCGTTGGCAGCTGCATCTCTGACAATCTCGGATGCATGCGCTTTAAGGTAGCTAATGGGTTTTATTGATTCGCTGAGCTTCATAATAATTAATATTTTATTGGACCAAATATAGTCATAATTTGGGTCAGGTGCAATAAAAAGAATTATTCGCTTTACAATATTGATAATATTTTCCCTTTTCTTTCGGAATTACATTGAAAATTGAACGGTTTAAGATTTACGATGTAATCGAATTCAGTTTTTACATTATAATTATTGATATAATTTTGTAAATTTTAAGTTCATGAAATCGGTATCTCTACATACATTAGGATGCAAGCTCAATTATTCCGAGACATCGACACTGGCAGGACAATTCCATAAACGCGGGTACGAGATCAAAGAATACGGTGAGGATTCCGATATATTCGTGCTGAACACCTGTACGGTGACGGATAATGCTGATAAAGAGTGCAGGCAGATAATCCGCAGCGTGCTAACAAACCATCCGCAGACTTATGTAATTGTTACTGGGTGCTACGCACAGCTTCAGCCGGATGAGATAGCATCTATAAAGGGAGTTGACCTCATACTTGGTATTCACGAGAAGTTCAAACTTTTCGATTATGCGGATAATTTCGAAAAGAAGAGCCTGTCCTGTGTATTTACATCTCCTACGGATGAGCTAACAGATTTCGACTATGCGTATTCATCCGATGATGATTCAAGGACAAGAGCTTTCCTTAAAATCCAGGACGGGTGTGACTATAATTGTTCGTTCTGTACAATACCCTTAGCCCGCGGAGGTTCGAGGAGTTTGGAACCGGAGAAGGTGATAGAGAATGCCAGACATCTGCTGAACTCAGGATATAAAGAGATAGTGCTGACAGGGGTTAATACGGGGGATTATTATTATCAAAGCAGTTTAGAGCAAAAGAAACATAAGCTGATAGATATTTTATATGCACTTGATAAGCTCAATATTCCAAGAATAAGGATCAGTTCGATCGAGCCTAATCTATTGAGCGATGATATAATACAACTGGTGAAATCATCCGAAAATTTCTGCAAACACTTTCACATCCCTTTGCAGAACGGTGACCCCGGTATCCTAAAATTAATGAGAAGAAGGTACAACACAGAGATATACGAAGAGCTTATACATAAACTTAACGCCGAAATACCGAACGTTGCTATCGGAGCGGATGTGATAGTGGGTTTCCCGGGCGAAACCGAGAAAAATTTCGAAAATACTTTTCGCTTCATCGATAAACTTCCCGTAAGTTACCTGCACGTGTTCAATTATTCCGAAAGAAGAAATACCCGTGCAGCAGGATTAGAGAAAAAGGTTGATATCACCATCCGGAAAAAGAGGAGTGCGGTATTGCGTGAGTTATCCGCCAAAAAGAAGTACGGTTTTTACCTGAGCAATAGCGGGTTAAAGCAGAAGGTTCTGTTCGAAAGCTTGAAAGATGACGGAAGCATATTCGGGTTCACCGATAATTACATCAAAGTAAAGGTATGGGGTAACAAAGAATTTGAGAATAACATAATAGCTGTTAAATTATCCGAACCGGAAGGCTCTAAATATTGCACAGCGGAGGTAATAAATAATTAATGATAGATATATATATTATCAGACATGGCGCGGCCGTTGATTTTGAACACGAAATTGTAGAAGAAGGATTCAGGTATCTCTCGCATAAAGGCAGGACTAAAACCGATGAAGTTGCTGCTAAGCTAAAAAATCTTCACATACAATTCGACCTTATATTATCGAGTCCGCTGGTGCGTGCAGTACAGACAGCGGAGATCTTCGCTTCGGCATTAAAGTATAAAGGGGAAGTAAAAACCGCAATAGAACTGATCGGTGGAAGTACCTTCAGCAGGTTTCAGCAGCTGTTAAAACGCAACCAACACGGTAAAAGCATTGCTATTGTTTGCCATGCTCCCGATGTAAATCATTACGCAGTCAATCTGCTCAAACACAGTGATATCAAAGACCTAAAGGTAAACTTTTCAAACAGCAGTGTATGCAGGATAAGATATGACAGGAAAAATGAGATAGGTAAATTCATCTGGTTCCTGAAATCAGATACAATGGAACTTATCGAGCCCTGAAGGCTCAGATACCGCTGAACGGTACGGGTGTGAAGGAAGAGACGAACATGAACAGAGCGAACCATCCCCAGAGCTGCCGTCTAAGCCCGATAGGTTCAGGATCGTAGACCGGCGGATGATCAACTTTTATAACAAAATAGATAAGCAGTGCCCAAACAAGCCAGTTGGCAAGCGAATAGTTAGAGAGGAAGTTTATCCCCGCAAAAGGAAGCAGTCCTACCAGACCCATCGATAAGGTAAAGCCAAAGAAAATTCTTGCAACGATCGCGTGTTTAGAGCCCAGCAGAGCATAAGTGATATGCCCCCCGTCCAGCTGTCCGACAGGCAGCAGATTTAACGCCGTAACGAGGAGCCCGAACCACCCAACGCATAAAAAAGGATAGTGATACATTTCGTTCATCGGGGGAAGGAACAAAGTGGGTGATGCGGTAAGGATCTTCCCCAGTGACCAGTACAGCAGTGTATTTCCAAAAGAAAAGCCGGTTGTAGGAATTCCCGTATGCATATAATCCGGATGCATAGTGTAAATATATTCGAACGGAGGAAGATGTGTCATGCCCCATATCAGAACCAGAAGCGATGCGATGAAACCTGCCACTGGTCCCGCGATGCCGATATCGAACAATGCTTTTTTAGTTCTTGATGGTGATTGCATCCTTATCACTGCACCCATAGTTCCGAAAGGATTTAGGAAAAGGAAAGGGAACGGGATGTAGTAAGGCAGCGTCACCTTAACTTTATGGATCCGTGCAGCAAAATAGTGCCCGAACTCATGGCAGGAAAGTACAAATAATATAAGGATAGAATATGTCAACCCGTATTTGAAATTGGAAATATCATAGGGGTCTATATTCAGCCATGCTGTACCTGCCATTGTAGTTGTGAAAAATGTGAATACGAACAGAAAAATGTTCAAAGAAACGCCTAATTTAAAGCGTTTTGGGGGAAGTTCAACGTATTCGGTCCCCGGAGGAGGAGGTATAAAGGGATTTTCTTCAGTCAATTTATATTTTAAAAAGCTTAAAATAAATTTTTAGTTCCTTTTAAGAAAGTCGAAAAGATCGGGGTTGCCCGGACAGCTTGATTGAAAACAGTCTTTGAAGAAACACTTAGAGATTATTTTAGTAATTTCAAAAGATGATTTTTTAAATTAACTTAAATGTATGTAAATTGTGATTTTTATTGCAAAACAAAGGAAATAATTTGAACCAACGGACACTGGCTATATTAAAACCGGACTGCCTGCAGAAGAGACTCCAGGGAAAAATAATCCAGCAAATACTGGATGCAGGCTTTGAAATAATAGGAATGAGACTTTTAAAACTTTCAAAAACATCTGCCGAAACATTTTATGCAGTTCACAAAGGAAAGCCGTTCTATGAAAGGCTGGTTGAATATATGACATCGGGACATGTTATCCCAATAGTGCTGGTAAAAGAAAACGCTGTTGAGGATTTCAGGAAACTGATCGGAGCAACCGACCCCCAAAAAGCTGATGAAGGAACCATCCGGAAACTTTATGCAGAATCGATAGAACGAAACATAGTCCACGGTTCCGACTCACCCGAAAATGCAATTATTGAAATAAACCATTTTTTCACGCCGGAAGAGTTAATCTAGCTAAATTAACTTGACAAATCAGATAAATTACCTTAAATTTACAGGTGATTTTATTAAAATTCTTAATATTATAAGGAACTATTTAGGTTTTCCCTTAATTTATTAAAACATGCATGCACTTTACGACAATACAGACATCAAGATACTCGAGCTTTTGCAGAATAATTCGAGGATAAAAAGGAATGAGATATCCGAGGTCATCGGTCTGTCCATACCGTCCATCACAGACCGTCTGCGTAAGCTTGAAACGAACGGCATCATCGAATCCTATCTAACTAAACTGAACCCGAAACTCCTGGGGAAAGACATAACAGCTTTTATCTTTATTACGGTAGATTCTTCTATCCACTATAAAGAATTTGTCACGCACGCTATGCAGACGCCTGAGGTTCTCGAATGTCATTCAATCACCGGTGACGGTACTCACCTGATAAAAGTTAGGACCGAAAATACTTCAACCCTGGAAAAACTTCTTTCCAAGATACAATCATGGAAAGGAGTTCACTCTACAAGAACTTCTATAGTACTTTCTACACACAAAGAAGGGTTTTACATAGATTTGAAGAGCAAGTTAAAATCAAACGATTGAACGAACTAACAAAGAAAATTATTACTTAAAATAATTATCATGAACAAAGATTTACAGAATTTAAACAACCTAATCAAAAAAAATAGTATCGAGAATATCGATATTAAATGCATCGATCTCACGGGGCGCCTGCATCATATTTCACTGCCGGTATATACCAATATATTGTCCGACCTGCTGCATGAAGGCGTAGGGTTCGACGGCTCAGGCTACGGCTTCAGCAAAGTTGAGAAGAGTGATATGATACTTATCCCTGACCTCAGCACTGCTTATATAGATCCTTTCAGGGAAATACCTGCATTAAGCTTCTATGCAAATATCTATCTCACGGATGAAGTGCGTTCCCCGTTCCCCCAGGATGGAAGGTACATAGCAAAACGAGCTGAAGAGATGCTGAAAAAATATACAGGGGCGGATACTTCTATGTGGGGTCCGGAGTTCGAATTTTATATTTTTTCAAAAGTAAAGTTCGATACGAGGACATCAGCATCGTACTACGAAGTTGAACATGCAGAAGAATTTTTTTCAAACGGATATCATGCCGCTAACCCGTTCGATGTTTACGATGATTTCAGGGATAAAGTTTGCAGGCTGTTGAAACAATTCGGGATCAAGGTCAAATACCATCACCACGAAACGGGTGAACGCGGACAGCAGGAAATTGAAACATATTTTGAAGACCTGCTTACGACGGCAGACAATGTGATAACTGTGAAATATGCCCTTTTTAACCTTGCCAGCCAGAATAATCTTTTCGTAACTTTCATGCCGAAGCCTATGTTCCATCAGGCCGGAAGCGGGATGCATCTTCACGTATTCCTCACGAAAAAAGGGAAAAATTATTTTTATAAAAAAGGAGAATACGGCAATATAAACGAGCAGGGAAGGTATTTTATAGGCGGTCTGCTCAAGCACGGGCAGGCACTTTCCGCATTCACAAATCCCAGCACAAATTCGTATAAGAGACTTGTACCCGGATTCGAAGCCCCCGTAGCATTGACATACAGCAAGGGTAACCGTTCATCAGCCATCAGGATACCTGCATATGTGAGCAATCCCGAAATGGCACGGATAGAATATAGGCCACCGGACTCGACGGCGAACCCGTATCTCTGCCTGGCTGCCATGCTTATGGCGGGGATAGACGGTATAGTAAATAAGATCGATCCAGTGAAAGAGTCATTCGGACCGCACGAAATTAGCATAACAGATTACACCATGAAAGACAGGATACATTATCTGCCCAGAAACCTTGAGGAATCGCTTGATGCCCTGGAACTTGATAACGAATTTCTTAAAAGGGGAGGAATATTTACGGATGATGTGATAAACCAATGGGAAGGTCTCAAGACTCAGGAGATAAATTCTATAAACACGATGCCGCACCCGTTCGAGTATAAGATGTATTTTAATTTGTAAGAGAATCGAGTGGTACACAGCTTTAGCCGAAACAACAAGTCAGACTAATAACCGGGGTTTTGAACCCCCTACCCCCCGTTCGCAAAGGGAGGACAATCAATTAAATACGAAGAGTTTTTATAAATAAACAAAATAATAAAAGGAGAAATAAATGCCTAAAAATCAGGCTGCTACAAAAAATGTATTCAACCTAATTAAAAAGTACGATGTAAAGATGATCGATTTCAGGTTCACTGACCTGCTGGGTCAGTGGCAGCATTTCAGCATCCCGGCAACTGCACTTGGAGAAAGTTCTTTTTCAGAAGGTATCGGGTTCGACGGCTCATCGATAAGAGGCTGGCAATCCATAAATGAATCTGACATGCTGATCGTTCCTAACCCAGAAACTGCCAATATCGATCCATTTATTAAGATTAGATCGCTTTCTATGATATGTGACATCATCGACCCAAGCACAAAAAAACCTTATAGCCGTGACCCCCGATACATAGCTAAAAAAGCAACGGAGTACCTGCGTTCCACTAAGATCGCAGAAAACGCTTACTTCGGTCCCGAAGCTGAATTCTTTATTCTCGATCACGTAGCATACAACGTTAACGAATACAGCAGCTGGTACCGCGTTGATTCGACGGAAGGTTTCTGGAATACGGGAAGCGAACGCGAAACAAACCTGGGTCATAAGATAAGGCTTAAAGAAGGATATTTCCCGGTACCCCCGGCAGATTCCACGAATGATCTGCGTAATGCTATGGTAGAGCATATAATGGCTGCGGGCATGGAAGTTGAAACCCAGCACCATGAAGTATCAACCGGCGGACAGGCAGAGATCGATATAAAGTATGCACCGCTTGTAAGGTGCGCAGATAATCTTATGATGTTTAAATACATTGTCAAGAACACAGCCAAAAGTTTTGGAAAAACTGCCACGTTCATGCCGAAACCGATATTCGGAGATAACGGAAGCGGCATGCACGTTCATCAGAGCTTATGGAGCAACGGAAAACCTCTTTTCGCCGGAAAAGAATATGCAGGTCTGAGCAAGATAGCCTTATACTACATAGGCGGACTTTTGAAGCATGCCCCTTCACTCCTGGCATTTACCAATCCCACTACAAATTCGTACAAACGCCTCGTACCGGGTTATGAAGCACCCGTGAATCTTGCTTATTCGAAACGCAACAGGAGCGCAGCCGTAAGGATACCGATGTACTCCGATAATCCGAAGACTAAAAGAGTCGAGTTCAGGTGTCCGGATGGTACGGCAAATCCATATATTGCATTTTCAGCTATGCTTCTTGCAGGGCTGGACGGCATTAAAAATAAAATAGATCCGGGAAAACCGTTTGAGGTTGATATATATCATATGGATGAAGACCAATTGAAACTTATTCCGAAGACCCCTTATAATCTGCACAACGCCCTTCAGGAACTTGAAAAAGATTATGATTACCTGAAGCAGGGTGATGTATTTACGGACGAGCTTATAGAAATATGGATCAACTATAAGCTGGAAAATGAAGTAAAGCCTATACAAATAAGACCTCATCCGTATGAATTTTATCTGTATTACGAGGTGTGACGGACTTAAAAAGTGAAATGGCATCCGCCTGCGGCGGAGCAAAAAGTAAAAATTAAGATATTGGTGTAAAATTAATTTCTAAGCTCCTAAAACATAGAGAGATAGCAAAAAAGCCTGGTAGGCAGTAAGACCTGTCAGGTTTTTTTATTGTAACAAAATTCTTTCCCGCATTGTTATAAATATATAATTTCGTTTCATTTTACATATTACTAAAATGGGAAAGAAAATATTAATAACAATCTTTATTTTTGTGATGACAGCGGTATTAATCGAAAGCTGTTCATTAACAAGCAAGAACGGAGATACATTAACAAATAATACTATGGCGGGAAAAACAGATACGGCGGTCTTTGGTGCAGGGTGTTTCTGGTGCACCGAAGCTCTATATGAGCGGCTTAAAGGGGTGCAGTTGGTTGATGCGGGTTATTCCGGTGGAACCGTGGAAAACCCGAGCTACGAACAGGTTTGCTCGGGTGAGAGCGGGCACGCTGAAGTTGCAAGAATAATATATGACCCTTCCGTAATTACTTATGAACAATTGCTGGATGTGTTCTGGACCGTTCACGATCCCACTACGCTCAACCGGCAGGGAGGGGACGTAGGTGAGCAATACCGCTCGGTCATTTTCTACATGAATGATGACCAGAAACAAAAAGCGGAAAAATCAAAAAAAGATGTTGCAACCACCTTGTGGAAAGATCCGATAGTTACGGAGATCAGTCCTCTGAAGAATTTTTATGTAGCAGAGAATTACCATCAGCAGTATTATGATTCAAATCCCTATGCAGGATACTGCCAGGCGATTATAGCTCCCAAAATAATAAAGTTTAGTGAAAAATTTAAAGATTGGATCAAGTAAGTATATAGAGTGTTTCGAGTGCGTCGGGTGAGTGGAGTATAATTTGTGCGATGGAGAATATTATACTACTATAAATTTTAAACACCTCGTGAGATTTCCTTCATATTATCCGGAGAAGTGATAATCATCTTACTTTCAGAATACTCCTCGATCTTAAAAGGTCCAGTTTCTCGTTATAGTAATTTTTAAAAGTAATATCAGTTGTATTTACCAGCTTATACTGAATCAGGTCTATCAAGTTCATGTTAACGATCTCATCCCGGGAAATATCCTGAGTCAGGATTTTATCTATCACCTGCTTAAAAGCTTCATCGGGAAGTCCGTTCACGGAATTAAGGAATGCCTGAAAGGTTGTCCTATCCGATGAAATATTTGTTATTAGTTCATCTGTAAGCTTCGCAGGATATGCATTCCAATAATCTTTCAAAGCATCTGCTGACAGAAACCTTGCCCCGTAAAATTTATTCGAAAGAAGATTAAGCAAAGCATCGAGATTATTTTCTGTCCTGTAATTATGGAACGCATATGCAAGGTCTTTATTGAAAAGCTTGCGTGTGTTGTTCTCATTCGCGAGCTCGATAAGACGTTTGGATGCTGTCTCGATAAAAACTTTATCCGATGTATCAATCCTTATCTTCCCGAGCGCATTCAGTGCTGATGAGCGAACCCTCACATTATCGTCATAGGTCAGCTGCAGAAGAATTTCCTTCCCGGATAGATCCCTGGTTTCACCAAATATGTAGCAGGCGAAGCTTACTTCACTCTGGTTCATATCGGTTTTTCGGTTAATGTAATCCCTGAGCATATTATTTAGCGCATCGCTCATGGAAGTTTCAATTTTATGTGATAGGTTGATAAGCACGAGCGATTCGCGGGCATCATATGAACCGAGCTTGGTCAGTATATAATATGAAGAAGCCGAACTATCATCGACGAGATGATTGAACCCATACTGCTGCCATAGAGAAAAACGGGGTTCGATGGTCTTTGCCATGGTGAAGTAATCATCGATTGAGAACGCCCCTTCCCCCTTTTGATTTAGTGCAGGTAAAGTATCCAGAGGAACTTTGTAAAAATTTCCGCTCACCTGTGAAGGCAGATCTGCGGGATAAAAATCATTCCTCACTCCCCACGTGGAAGTGTTCGAGATGGTGCTGTCGGGTCCTGCAGTTGAATAAAAATCATTGCCGGACATATCGAGGAATATCCCGATGCTTCCGTATTCCCTGCGGGGGTTACCGTAGCCGCGTGTATTATTCATGTCTTTGGTAAGATAGCCATCTATTCCGCTTTCATCTATCAGCATTCCGATCCCGTCCGCACTGCCGGCACCCTGGGAGAGAGAATAAGCGGAGTAATTATCATTGCCTTTCACATCATACAGCAGACCGAATCCGAAGTCGTGCCCGCATCCCTGTGAAACGCCATCGGACTGGTAGAAATCCCAGCCGTCATAATCCTTAAGCAGACCGATGGCAAGGTGAATACCCGCACCCTGGGCATACTGATAGCCGTTGTATTTATCATGACCGGACTTATCCACAATGGCTCCGAGCGAATACCAGTAAGCTCCCCCCTGCCCGAATATATCGCAGTTGTAAATATCATTCCCCGCTCCTTCAATTATTAAACCGATACCCCCCGCATAGAAAGGACGTAATCCGAGCCCGTAACCCTGGCACATCGAGACGTAATGATCGTTATATCTTCCGATGTCCAATGCACGTGCATCTACAAGATAGGAATCGTTGCCCGTGTTATCTACAATAACACCAATTCCTTCCGTCATTCCGAATCCTTCGCCGTATGAATTTGCTATGTAGAAATCATTTCCGCTTCTATCCACAACAGCTCCGACACCAAAGCTCGCAGCCCCAATGGTGAAGTATATTCCATGATAGGTATCGTTCCCGCTTTCATCATAGAGCAGACCGAGTCCGCAGATCGCAGAACCGAGGGAAACATCCTTTCCATTATAAGTATCATCTCCCGATTTATCGAAAATAAAACCGGATGAGAAAAGAGAGCCGGCGAGAGAGTAGTTTGAATTCGAGGAATAGAAATCATTTCCTGAAAGGTCGATGATACAGGAAAAATTATTAGCGAACTCACCATTAGTGAACTCAGAATGAGAAAGTTTATAAACATCATCTCCGCCGAAGTCGATAATGATAGCGTAATCACCGTTATAAGTATTATTTCCGGGTCCGCCTATAGCTATCTTTTTTCCGTCAACTTCGGTTTCAAGAACGAAATCATCCGGATACCCTTTATTCTTGAAACGGTCGATAAGGTCTTTTTTATTTTGTGAAAGAAATTGGTATAGTTGATAATAAAAAGAAAGATCATCCATGGAATAACTGTAGATGAGATTTCTATCGACTTTGCTCAGCAGGTCCATGGTTCTTTTCGTTACTGCTGTTGATGAATCCCTTTCACGGTTATACTTGAAAATGTCAAAATTCGAAGGATCGTCATTATCCGATTCTTCGAGTATGGATAGTATGTTTTTTTCAAGAAAATTAATTTCATCTTTCGAAAATACCTTCAGTAAATTCTTTTGATCCTCCCCTGATCTCTTAAATCTATTTTCAAGCAGCTTAATCAATTTATCCGGGTCCTTCGGAAAGGTATATTGCTTAAATTCGATGTTCAAGCTGTCAAAGCTGATATCCTTAAATAATTTCATAATGAGAGCTTGCAGTTCAAGGTCTTTATATCCCATAATTGTATCTAGAAAAGCAAATGATGAAAGCGGGTTTATCATCATATCTCTCACAAGAGGAAGCATGAGCTTAGAATCGTTTGTAGGTGATTTTTCTGCAGCGCTGAAAAAATCTATGGGGATAGTAATATCATCTCTTGTTAACCCGCGGTAAGACAGAGTATAATCGAGAACGGAGTTCATATCCTGTTGTGCAAGTGAAATCTGAATTGCACAGACAATTAGTAAGATTATGATTATTTTGAATTTACGCATATAGTATTCGGAACAATTTAGGTAAAAATAAAGAGAAAAAACGTAATTTTATGTGCAAAACAAGGGAGCAATTGCTACTGCATTCACTAAGGTTTTCGATAAATGTTCTTGCTCCCTTATCTACTGAAACAATTCATTATTTCTAGGAGTATACTTATTAAACTTAAAATAATAGGGGTAAAATGAAAATAAACAGTATTCTCGCAATAACACTTATCGCTTTTCTAACCGCATCGTATTCAGGATGCGGTAACAAAGATTCACAGACACAGAAACAAATTCAGGTAAATAACGAAACAACATTGCCGGAGAAAGATGAGCTCTCAGGTAAGACAAGCGCGCCTTACACAATGCAGGTTGATATGACCAAAAATCAGGTCTCGGAAGATAAGACGTTAACCGAAAAAGAACTTTATAACACACAGGATAAAAGAATGATAATCCGCTCCGGAACGATGAGCATGGAAGTCGATAAATATGATGAGACCGAGAGCAAGGTAAAAGAAATCGTGAAAGGGTTCGGAGGATACGTCACAAATACATCATCTACATTGAACGCAAACGGGAAGAAACAGGGATCGGTCACGGTACGTGTGGCGTCGGATAAGTTCGATGCGATGATAGCAGAGATATCAAAGATAGGAAAAGTGATGAACCAAAACATTACCGGCAAAGACGTAACCGAAGAATATATGGATGCGGATGCACGTTTAAAGACTCAGAAGGAACTGGAATCGCGTTTACTTAATCTACTAGCAGAGAAAACCGCGAAATTAACCGATGTTGTGGAAGTGGAACAGAAGCTATCCAATGTAAGAGAGGTTATAGAACGCACACAGGGAAGGATGAGATACCTGAAAGACCAGGCATCGTACTCTACCCTTACAATCTCTATATCCGAACCCGGTTTACTTGTTATATCAACTGGAGGAGGATTTTTTTATGAGATCGGTGAAGGGTTCAACAAGGGGTTAAAGGGATTCACTTCAGTCTTGAGCGGTTTAATAACAGTAGTAATAGCCCTGCTGCCCTTGATAGTATTAGCATTCATAGCAATATATTTCACAATAAAATATATCAAGAGAAAAAAAGCTTTGAAGGTTCAGACAGAGGTGCAAAAATAAGAATTACTTCAGATAGGACAGTTCGCTTAGCAAGGCGAACTGTCCCTTGCTTTGTGATTTCCTATAGAACAATCAAAAAGAAATTAACCCCTCAAAAACAATAGATTAATCAATAATTTGCTTAAATTTATGTTTTTTCCAAAGAAAGTTGGAACTTTTTTAATCTTGACTTTTTTGTATAGATTAGATATATTAGAATTATGAATCTGATACAAACAAAGGAAAAACAGTAATGTATACTGAAGAAAACTCAATAGAAGCGTTAGCAAACCAGGAATATAGGTATGGCTTCGAGACTGTCATCGAAAGCGATGAAGCTCCCCGCGGACTGAACGAGGACATCATCCGTCTGATTTCGCTGAAAAAAGGAGAACCTGAATGGATGACGGAGTGGCGGCTGAAAGCTTACCGGCACTGGCAGACTTTGACCGAACCGACATGGGCGAATATTCATCACCCCCCTATCGATTACCAGGATATAATTTACTACTCGGCGCCGAAGCAGAAAAAAGGACCGGGGAGTCTTGAAGAAGTTGACCCGGAGCTTTTGAGAACTTTCGAAAAGCTGGGTATTTCGCTTGAAGAGCAAAAGAGATTATCCGGTGTAGCGGTCGATGCGGTATTCGACAGCGTTTCGGTTGCGACAACATATAAAGAGAAATTATCGGAACTCGGCATCATTTTCTCTTCGATGTCCGAAGCTATCAAGAATCATCCTGAGCTTGTGAGAAAATATTTGGGTTCTGTTGTGCCATACACAGATAACTTCTTTGCTGCATTAAATTCCGCTGTATTTACCGATGGTTCGTTCTGCTACATTCCGAAAGGTGTTAGATGTCCCATGGAACTATCGACTTACTTCAGGATAAATGCGATGGACACGGGTCAGTTCGAAAGAACGTTGATAGTTGCTGATGATGAAGCTTACGTTAGTTACCTTGAAGGATGTACTGCACCTATGCGTGATACAAACCAGCTTCACGCTGCTGTAGTTGAATTGGTTGCTCTCGATAACGCAACTGTGAAATATTCTACGGTTCAGAACTGGTACCCGGGTGACAAGAACGGCACCGGCGGTATATATAACTTCGTTACAAAACGCGGAGCGTGCAGAGGTGTTAATTCTAAAATTACGTGGACGCAGGTGGAAACCGGTTCTGCTATCACATGGAAGTATCCGGGATGCATACTGCAGGGCGATAATTCCATCGGTGAATTTTATTCGGTTGCGGTTGTCAACAACTACCAGCAGGCAGACACGGGAACTAAGATGATACATCTCGGAAAGAACACGAGAAGCACAGTTGTATCAAAAGGTATCTCGGCAGGAAAGGGAAACAATTCATACAGGGGACAGATAAAAGTAACCAGGAATGCGGACAATGCAAGGAATTTTACACAGTGTGATTCATTACTGCTTGGCGATAAATGCGGGGCGCATACATTCCCCTACATCGAAGTTAGCAACCCGACAGCGAAAGTAGAACACGAAGCAACAACATCGAAGATCGGCGAGGACCAGATATTTTATCTGAAGCAGAGAGGAATATCGCAGGAAGATGCGGTGAACATGATCGTGAACGGTTACTGTAAGGAAGTTTTCAAAGAGCTGCCAATGGAGTTTGCCGTAGAAGCGCAGAAGCTTTTGAGTGTAAGTCTTGAAGGCAGTGTAGGTTGATATTACAAATAAAAAGTTTTAATTAATTGAATCTATAAATAAAAATTCTCTTCATCCCTCCTTTGGAGGGAAAGAGGGAGGCTAAATGCTAAAAGTAAAAGACCTATATGTAAGCGTTGAAAACAAAGAGATACTCAGGGGTGTAAACCTTGAGATCAATCTCAATGAAGTCCATGCTATCATGGGACCGAACGGTTCAGGAAAAAGTACGCTGGCTAATGTAATTGCCGGCAAAGAAGGATATACGGTTACTTCCGGCGAAATAATTTACGAAGGAAAGAACCTGCTGGAGATGTCTCCCGAGGACAGGGCGAGAGAAGGCGTGTTCCTTGCTTTTCAGTATCCTGTGGAGATACCCGGCGTGAGCAATGCAACGTTTCTCAGAACAGCTTTAAATGAGATCAGGAAATACAAAGGAGAGAAAGAGATGGATGCGAGGGAATTCCTGGCATACATGCGTGACAAGATGAAAACGATCGAAATGGACGAAACATTGATAAACCGTCCTGTAAACCACGGTTTTTCGGGCGGTGAAAAGAAGAAGAACGAGATCTTCCAGCTGGCGATGCTTCAACCGAAGCTTGCGATGCTTGACGAAACAGATTCAGGGTTAGATATAGATGCACTGAAGATAGTAGCTCACGGAGTGAACAAATTCCACAATATGAATAACTCAGTTGTTGTTGTCACGCATTACCAGCGTCTGCTCAATTATATTGTGCCTGATTTTGTACATGTACTTATAGACGGCAAGATAGTGAAATCGGGAGGAAAAGAACTGGCTCTGGAACTCGAAGAAAAGGGATACGACTGGGTCAGGGACGAGGAATCTGTTAAGGAAACATTATAACGGAGACTGTAAACATTATGAACTTTACTAAGCCGAAAGAAAAATATATAAATAATTTCAACGAGTTTGAAAAGAGTCTCAACGGAGAAGCCGATTCCTTACTTCACAGGATAAGGAAGAACGCTATTGAGGCTTTTGACAGGATGGATTTCCCTACGTTAAAGAATGAGGACTGGAAATATACCAGTGTATCTCCTATCCTTGAAAATAACTATGTATCTAAAAAAGATACCGCAGGATCAGAATCTTTCAAAGCAAAGATCGAAGATCATCTGATCAAAGGTCTGGATGTGATTCTATTGGTTTTCATAAACGGATCCTATTCGAAGGAACTCTCGAGAATACCGGATTTATCCGGCGGGGTAAAGATAGGCAGTTTTGCAGAGTCAGCCAGAAAAGACCCAGCTTTATTTAATGAACACTTTGCTAAATACGCAAGGCTTGAGAACGGTTTCATAGCTTTGAACACTGCATTCGCCCAGGACGGAGCATTTATCTATATTCCCGATAATTATGTTTTAGAAACTCCGGTGCACATCCTGAACATATCAGGAACCCGGGGTGCAAATATTCTATCACAGCCGAGAAATCTGATCATAACAGGGAAGAGCTCCCGGCTCTGCATGATCGAAAGCTATCATAGTACAGAAAACGAAACAAATTTTACAAATGTTGTTACGGAAATTTCAGCAGGAGAAAATTCTAACATCGAGTTTTATAAGATACAGGATGAAAGCAGCCGTGCATATCATGTATCGAAAACACAAGCAGAGCAAAAAAAGAACAGTAAGTTCACATCGTATACCGTAACAACGGGGGGCGGGCTTGTTAGGAATGATCTCAACACTTTATTGAATGCTGAGGGATGCGAATCACACTTTTTCGGCATTTACATTGGTGACGGAAAACAGCATATAGATAATCATACAATGATCGACCATGCAAAACCGCGTTGTCTCAGCAATGAGCTTTATAAGGGCGTGATGGATGACGGGTCGCGTGCCGTGTTCAACGGTAAAGTATTCGTGAGACCCGATGCGCAGAAAACCAATGCATACCAATCGAACAAGAATATACTGTTATCAAAAGAAGCTCACGTAGATACTAAGCCCCAGCTTGAAATTTACGCAGATGATGTAAGATGTACACATGGTGCTACGGTCGGACAGCTTGATGAGGAATCGGTTTTTTATCTCCGTTCACGCGGAATATCTAAAGAAAATGCAGTTTCTGTTTTAATCAGAGCTTTTGCGAATGATATATTCGAAGAAATAAAAACAGAACAACTGAAGGAACATTTGAATAACATGATCTTCCGTAAACTAAAAGAAATTGTTTAAATGAGGGATAATTATGAACACTCTAGTAAAATTTGACGTCGAGAGGATCCGGAAGGACTTTCCGATACTCACCAGAACGATGCACGAGAAGCCGCTGGTATATCTGGATAATGCCGCCACAACCCAGAAACCACAGGCAGTAGTGGATTCTCACGTAGATTATTATCTGCACCACAATGCTAATATTCACAGGGGCGTTTACCAGCTCAGCAATGAATCGACCGAAGGATATGAAGAAGCGAGGGAGAAAGTACGTAAGTTTATCAATGCCCCTATGGCTAAGGAAATAATTTTTACAAGAGGAGCTACCGAATCCATCAACCTAGTGACAAGCTCCTTCGGCAGGTATAATATCAGAGAAGGTGATGAGATAATTATTTCTACTATGGAACACCACGCGAATATTGTGCCGTGGCAAATATTATGCGGTGAAAAAAATTCCACGCTGCGAGTAATACCTATTACTTCAAACGGTGAACTCATCATGGAAGAATACGAGAAAATGCTGAATGAAAAAACAAAGTTTGTTTCAATAGTCCATGTTTCGAACACGCTCGGCACTATCAACCCGGTCAAGCAGATAATTGAGCTTGCACATAAACGGAATATCCCTGTACTCGTGGACGGAGCGCAGGCGGTACCGCATATGAGGGTAGATGTACAGGACCTTAATTGTGATTTCTATGTATTTTCCAGCCATAAGCTTTTCGGTCCCAACGGGATCGGGGTGCTTTACGGTAAAGCAAGCCTGCTCGAAGCCATGCCTCCATACCAGGCGGGCGGTGATATGATCAGATCGGTTTCGTTCGAGAAAACGTATTACAGTGAGATTCCGACTAAGTTTGAAGCTGGTACACCTAACATCGCCGGTGCCATAGGTCTGGGAATATCGCTCGACTACCTGAATAAGCTCGACTTTGAACAGGTGCACGAACACGAAATGGAAATGCTTCATTACGCAACCAAAAAGCTGGAAGAAATTCCCGGATTAAGAATAATCGGCACGGCAAAAGAAAAAGCAAGTGTGATCTCATTCGTGGTTGAAGGATTGAATGCATTGGACATAGGTATTATTCTCGATACACAGGGGGTTGCGGTGAGAACTGGTCAGCATTGCACCGAGCCGCTGATGACATGGTACTGCATTCCGGGAACAGTAAGAGCTTCTTTTGCATTTTACAATACTATAGAAGAAATCGATGTATTTATCGAAGCTCTGAAGAAAGCTGTAGAAATGTTAAAATGAATCAGCCGATAGAAGAAATAGAAAAAGAGATAATAAGTGAGTTCAGCGAATTCCCTGACTGGCTGGATAAATACCAGTACATAATCGATATGGGTGAGGGACTGGAACAATTTCCCGAGGATAAGAAAACAGAAGAGTACAGGATAAAAGGATGCCAGTCCAGTGTGTGGCTGACCGCACAGCTTGAGAACGGTAAAGTAGTTTTCAGATCGGACAGCGATTCAAGCATCGTGAAAGGGCTTGTTTCGCTTATGATACGTGTCCTTTCGAACCAGAAGCCTGATGATATTATTAATGCTAAACTGGGATTTATAGATAAAATAGGATTGAAGGAGCATCTTGCTCCGACGCGATCGAACGGACTTTCCGCCATGATTAAACAAATGAAAATGTATGCTCTTGCGTACAAATTAAAACAACAGGATAAGAAAATAATCGCAAATTAAAAAATTATGGATAAAGCAGAATTAAACAACCACGTGATCGAAGTATTAAAATCATGCTACGACCCCGAAATACCGGTGAACATTTATGACCTCGGTTTGATTTATGAAGTAAACATTGATGACGAATTCAATGTAAATATAAAGATGACACTCACCTCACCGATGTGCCCCGTTGCCGGTTCCCTTCCTCCTGAGGTGGAGAACCAGATAAAGAAAATACCGGGAGTAAAGGACGTGAGAGTGGATGTGGTCTGGGAACCAATGTGGGGCTTGCATATGATGTCTGAAGAAGCAAAGATGCAGCTTGGTTTATAAAAGCTATTTGAGTTTTTAATTATAAATCTAATTAACTTTTATGTTCAAATTAAATATAAATCAACCTATATATGACCCCGTTGCAGTTCAGCCTATGAGGGATGAGCTTATTGCAGCAGGGTTCACGGAAATGCCGGGACCTGATGACGTCGAAAGGTTTCTTGACATCAAGGATAAAACAATTCTTGTTATGATAAATTCCGTGTGCGGATGTGCGGCAGGCAGTGCAAGACCGGGTGTAACGATGGCATTGCAGAACAGCATTATCCCCGACTACCTTGTTACTGTGTTTGCAGGGCAGGACAGGGAAGCTGTGGATTATTTCCGCAGGATATACCTGATGGGAATACCGCCATCCTCGCCGTTCATTGTTATTATTAAGAACGATGAGATACTTTATATGATGCAACGGCATGATATAGAAGGTAAAAGTCCGGAGATGGTAGCGGAGGAACTGGTTCAGGCATTCGATCGATACTGCAACAGGAAAGGACCATCGATCTCAACGGAGGAGTATGCAAATTTACAGCACGCTATAATGTGCGGTTCCAAAATACCGCTGGCGAAACAAAACAATAACCAATAAAAAAATGAAATTCAGCACACAGGAAGAATACGGACTGCGTTGTTTGCTCAGGATAGCACGCGAAGGAAATGAAAAAGGACTAACCATCCCCGAAATAGCACAGGCGGAAGGATTGACAATGCCGAATGCAGCAAAACTTTTACGGATAATGCGTATGGGCGGGTTACTGGATAGCGCACGCGGACAAACAGGCGGGTACAGCCTGAGCAAACCCCCCGAAAAGATATTGATAAGTGATGTATTAACGGTACTCGGCGGTAGATTATACGATAAAGAGTTCTGCGGTGCACATTCGGGTGTAATTGATATTTGCACTAATTCGATAGATTGCTCACTTCGTTCGCTGTGGCAGACGGTGCAGAATGCGGTTGACGGAGTTTTGACAAAAATAACGCTGAAAGACCTTATATCGGCAAGCCAGCAGGTGGTAACAAAGATAGGCACGTACGATAAAGATTTTATAGATATATCAAACTGATTCTTTTACCTCCAATCCCATAAATAAATACCCCGGACGGTAAGACGTTTGGGGTTTTATTATTTCACCAAAACCCCCGCTTTAAGGCGGGATTTCTGATTAAATGACTATAGTCATTTAATCATCAACATCTTTTTCGTCACTCTTCGAATGTACCAATGTCTCACTTTACTAAAACCATTTTTTTTGTGTTCCTAAACGTTCTGCCCGGTGACTGGGAGATGTCTGTTGCCTTCATCACAATGTAATATACCCCGGAAGCCAGACCTTCTCCGCTGAAGGCAACCTGCTGCCTGCCTGCGTTAATAACCTGATTGACGGGATGAGCGACTTCAGCACCAAGCACATCATAAATTCTAACATCAACCATCGATTCTACCGGAATATCGAATTTCAGTATGGTATTAATGTTAAACGGATTCGGATAGTTCTGGTACAGGGCATATTCACCCGGCGCGCCCGCAAAAGGTCCGATTCCGATAGCGGTTGAGCCTTCCTTTAACGGGATATCATTATTTGGATCGAACGCAACGTTTACCGGTTCGCGGTTAAATGTCCACGAGAATGTCTGCTGGTTAACATAGTTCATTACTTTGATGCTTGTATCGGGACCTGCAGAAAAAGATATCTTTATAACTACTGGCATCATATGGAAAGGAGTATTGGTCTGAGTCTGTTGTGCAAAAAAATCGACACGCCAGCTTCCGTTTCCCAACGGATTGAAGCTGTAGTAATTTGTATAAAAAGGGTGCTTGGGTTGTTTTACCCACTCATCGAAGAACCATGTCAAGTTCTGGCCTGCTGTCTGGTTCACTTTTGCTACAAAGTCATCCGTTACCGCATTTTTAAATTTAAAATTTGCGGTATCGCTTGCATAAGCATT
>JBEKSX010000041.1:0-25816 GCA_049516635.1 Ignavibacteria bacterium
ATCGGTTAATCTCTTAATCTGATTCAGATAGTTCTCGATAGAATTTCCTAATCGAGATAAAGTGGTTTCGAATAGTTCCTTATAGATAAGGAATTCCGAACTAAACCCTTTTAGTTCATATTTAATTAAGGCACCTCCTTTTGTAGAAAACTCAGCATAGTATTTATCTGTTTCTACACGGATGATTTTATCTTCACCTTTTTCAAATTTATGAAAGAGCATGCCGTATTTAAGAGTATCGTTTGGTGTTTCAGTCTTAATCTTTATAGTATCTTTTTTAACTTCCTTTTTGAGCGTATCGATGGGAAGTATTTTCTTAAGCGAGTCCTCTATCTGTTTTGTTATTTGTTCTTTCTTCTGCTTTTCTTTATCGGAATTTTGGTTCTGAATATAGAGCCAGACTATAAGTATCAACCCGATTAAAACAAAACCTAATATTGATCTTTTATCCATTATATATAAATATCGTGGTTAAACTTTTTGATGAAGTGATTAAAAAACAGAAATGCTAAAGTTAGATCGAATCTACGGAACAGGGTCATACCCGCCTTTATAAAATGGATTACATTTTAAAACTCTAAGGGCAGCCAGGTATCCGCCTTTTATTACACCGTATTTCTTCAGAGATTCTATAGCATAATCCGAGCATGTTGGATAGTGCCTGCAGGAAGACGGCAAAAGCGGTGATATTAATATTTTGTACAGCCGAATAAGAAATACAAAAAAGTATTTTGGTGATAAATATTTCATTTCCCGGTGACTATCGAATTGATATTAATTAATAATTCCTTCATTCGGGCATTGATATCCTCGAATTGCAGGTCCTGATAATGAGTATAACCTGTTGATGATAACGTGAAAAGTATGTTTAAAGTTATATTAGAATTAATGTATTTCTTTACAAAATCCGGCTTGTTTAGCCTGTATGATTCTCTCAGAAGCCTTTTTATACGATTTCTGAAGTGTGATTTTTTAATTTTTTTTTTGAAACAATGAAACCGACTTTGACTGGAGGCAGCGAAGTTTCATGAATAACATTCAAAAAAGCTGTGATATTGCAATTTTCGAGTTTTCTGCTGTTATGCAGAATTCTCTCAAAACTCCCGAATCCCCTAATAATTTCGTTGCGTTTCAAAGTATAAGCCATGTCAGTCAAATTGATCACCTTGTAAATTCATCACTTACAGTTAGTCTTTTTCTTCCCTTTGCACGCCTTCTGGCAAGTACTTTTCTGCCGTCTTTCGATTTCATCCGCTCCCTAAAACCGTGTTTGTTTTTTCGCTTGGTATTGCTTGGCTGGTATGTTCTTTTCACTTTACTTAATCTTTGTTTTTATTAGTTTTATTTTTATTCAGAACATACAAGTTAACTATATAATGGAAGATTTTCAAGGAATAAGAATCTATTGCAGGAAGGTAACTCAGTAATTAATAATTAATATTTGTTTACCGTTTATTTTCGTTTGGTCCTGCAAACCGGGGCGGTTTGTAGAAAAAGTAAAAGCCGATAATTATACAAACAATTGAGATAAGCTGGGCTTCAGATAAACCGAAAAGAATCCTTGGATTGATACGGATGAATTCAATCATTAGCCTTGATAGACCGGATAGGATCAGATATAAGAAGAAAAGATGCCCGTCAATCATAAATATTTTTCTATATCTCCAGAGTATATAAAATATTATCAAACCAAGTATAAACTCATAAACAGGGGTGGGATGACAGAGTGTATTATCAGGAACCACACCGCCGAATTTTTCGGCAATCGAGGTTCCCCTGAATGCTGCCGAAGGCGGTAGAACTCCCTTTGAATAATTCGTTCCCCATGGTACCCAGGAGGCAAACTGGGACACAGGGATGCCGTAATCGCCGTCACCCGATAAATGACAGCCGATCCGTGCTATTCCGTAACCGATAGCCAATGAAGGAGATGTGGCATCGCACACTTTCAGAAATGGTATCTTTTTTGATTTCATATAAATGTAGATCAGCAGAGTAGCCAGAATGAACCCGCCGTACCAGGTCAATCCCTGCGGTGAGAAAAACACGTCCGAGGAAAATATTTTGCTGAACGGCATTTTTGAAAAGCTGCTCCACTCTTCAATGATATATAAAAGCTTTGAACCGAGCAGTCCGCCAATTAGAGCAATAAAAGTTATATTGACGGCGATGTTTTCATTTAATTTTTTTCTTTTGAATTCTTTCGAGAGGATGTAACTGGCAACTATAAAACTGATTCCGAGCATCAATCCGTAACTGTAAACGGATACCGGTCCGATCTGAAATAATTTTGGGATCATACTAAACGCTAATCTCTATAAAACTATGTTTAGGTATACTTGAAATTGAAATAGCAGCTTTCTTGGCCTTATGCATTTTCATCTTGAACTTAATACTGCCTACATCTTTTCTCCCGATAATGATAAGATAATCGGTAAACTTAAAATCATAAAACTTATATTCATATTCAGCAAGCCCGGGATTTGAAAGATCTCCCGTTGGTGCTCTGAACCCTGCTATATTAAAAAAAATAGTATTTCCATTAACCTGAGTTTCAATGTTCAGTATATACCGGAAAGTTAGAAAAACCTTCGTGGTATTAAATCTGAACAAAATATAATTCTTTTTGAATATCCTATCGTGTTCGAGTGATAGACCTAGAGTATATTCGTATTTTTTGTGAGGCGGTTTTACCTTTTTGGTTCTCATTATTGTTTCACATATTCCAGAATTTTATCAAAAGGTACCCCGTTCTGTGACCCATCTGACATTTTTTTAAGCACACCTATACCTTTTTGGATCTCTTCTTCACCTACGATATAGACCCATTCTGCATTTAGTTTATTTGCTTCACGCATCTGCGCTTTCAGGCTTCTGTTTAGAAAATCATTTTCACAGCTTATTCCCCTGTTCCGCAATTCCATCGATAACTTCATTGCAACTTCTTTTGCTTCTTCGGTCAGTGTAATAATATATATTTTGAGTTTTCTGTTATCCTCAAACTGGAAATTATTTCTTTCTGCGGCAAGAATAACTCTCTCAAGTCCGATGGCAAAACCTATTCCGGGTGTGGGTTTCCCTCCGATAGTTTCTACAAGACCGTCATATCTCCCACCGCCGCCGATAGCATCCTGTGCTCCGAGATCTCGTGAAATAAATTCAAAGGTTGTATCTGTATAGTAATCCAGACCCCGCACCAACCTGAAATCTATATCTAAATCCACTCCCAGTTTCGTAAGACTATTTATAACTTTATCAAAACGCAGTCTGGATTCGTGAGAAAGATGATCTACTATCTGAGGTGCTCCGCTTATGATCTCGATATCCTTCCCTTCTTTTGAATCGAGAATCCTTAAGGGGTTGTTATGATATCTCCTCTTACTATCCTCAGACAGGTCATCGAAGCTCTTGCCTAAATATTCTTTCAGCTTTAATATGTATTTTTTCCTCTCTTCAAGCTGCCCGATCGAATTTATTTTAACCTTAACATCCGTGACTCCGCACTTATTGTATACTTCTTTTGCAAGAAGAATCAACTCTATATCAGTTGCAGTGTCATCACTGCCGATTATTTCGGCTCCAAATTGTGTGTGTTCCCTGTACCTGCCTTCCTGAGGTCTTTCATAACGGAATATACTGGAAATGTAATATAACTTTTGCAGCTGAGACTCGGCGTAAAGGCTGTTTTCAAGGTAGGCGCGAACTACAGGTGCTGTCATTTCCGGCTTTAACGTTAAGGAATTACCGCCTTTATCATCAAAAGTGTACATCTCCTTGCCCACTATATCCGTATCAGCACCTACCCCCCTCGTAAATAGTTCCGTACTTTCAAAAGTAGGTGTGCGTATCTCGTCAAAATAATAGCAAACCATTACATTTCTGATGGTCTTTTCTACATAATGCCATTTTCCGATATCTTGGGGTAATATATCTTTTGTTCCTTTTGGCCTTTGAAATTTCATATAGTTATTGTTGAACAATCGTAATATAAATTTTACAGCAAGTAAAATCTATGTATTTTTTTAGAAAGAGATATAAAGTTCACTTTATTCAATCATCTAGATATGTCCACTATTACAAACCTAATCATCTTTAATAAAAGGATTTATTATGTTAACTTTGTTAATATTTATCTTTCTAAATGATAAAGGCGATAGTATTTGATCTGGATAATACGCTTGTCGATTTTATGCGGATGAAATCACGAGCGATCGAAGCTGCCATCAACGCAATGATCGACGCAGGTCTTGATCTCCCGTTTGATGAAATAAAAACAAGAATAACCAATATTTATAGCGAGAAAGGCATCGAATACCAAACAGTATTTGATATTCTGCTCAATGACCACTATGGTAAAATTGATCATAAGATCCTATCCGCAGGAATCGTTGCTTACAGAACGGCAAGAGAAGCTGAACTCAACACTTACCCCAAAGTAATTCCTACTTTGATATCTCTTCTTAAACTTGGAATAAAACTGGCTGTGATATCCGATGCACCTGCACGCGAAGCATGGCTTCGTCTTTCCTATATCGGGTTACACCATATATTTGATGCTGTGGTAACAATAGATGATTCACATGTCAAGAAGCCTTCCCCGGTTCCATTTAATATGGTTCTCGAGGCTCTGAATGTAAAAGCAGGCGAATCGCTTATGGTTGGCGACTGGGCTGAAAGAGATGTTGTGGGAGCAAAGAGTGTAGGTATGAAAACTGCATTCGCTAAGTATGGAGACACATTTAATACAGTTAACCATGGCGCAGATTATGAGATCAATGATATATCCGAATTGATAGCCATTGTCAAAAAAGAGAATGGATTATTAAACTAAACACAAAGTAACAAAGTGCACAAAGTGTAATCAAATTTGTTTACATCCGAAATAAAAAAGAAATGTGATTTACTTCCTAATAAAATAATTGGTTGTGCAATAGAAGTGCATAAATTATTAGGACCAGGACTGTTAGAATCAGCATATGAAAGCTGTTTGTGTTATGAATTATCAAAGAATGACATTCGCTTTCAAAAACAGGTTGAATTACCGGTCATCTATAAGGAATCAAGAATTGACGTTGGATACAGGATAGATGTATTGGTTGAAGATTTCATTATACTTGAACTAAAAGCTATTGATGTAGTATTACCAGTACACAAAGCACAATTAAAAACGTACTTAAAACTATCTGAGAAATGGTTAGGTTTACTAATGAATTTTAATGTAGAATTAATGAAGAATGGTATTGAAAGAATCGTATATGGCTAATAAAATTTGTATTATACTTTGTGCCCTTTGTATCTTTGTGTTTAAGTGAAAATACATATGATATTAGGAATCGGTACAGACATAATTGAAGTGAAAAGGATAAAGGACATGATGGAGAAATACGGAGATAAATTCTTTAAAAGAATACTCACCGATAACGAAATCAATTACTGCAAGTCGTACAAAGCTAATCCTGAAGTGCATTTTGCCGGAAGGTTTGCGTCTAAGGAAGCATACAGCAAAGCCATCGGAACGGGAATTTCTAAAGATTTTATATGGAAGGATATCGAAATACTAAATGATGAAAAAGGAAAACCCTTCATTCGCCACACAAGAGAAAACGAATACTCGAAGCTTCATTTCGAAGTAAGTATATCTCACACGAAAGATTACGGCTGTGCCATTGTAATTTGTGAAACAAATGAATAGGATTGCTATATTAGTTTCCGCTAATTCTATGGCACTATCATTTCCAAATCAGCAGATTTCTTGATTTTATTACACCTCAACCGGTCTGGCAACCATAATCCCGGTTTTTTTCGAATCTTCATCGATGTAATCAGACAACTGATTACCGGAGATGATCACTTTCTTATATTTCGATGAAGCATGCATGAAATAGGTACCCCCATCTTCTCCCTTGTATATATAACCTGTATGTGTTACATCTAGTCCGTCAATAGTTGTGGTTGTAGCGATTATATCACCCGTATTCAGGGAGTCATATATGTTGCTTATTTTCTCTTTGGGGATATAATAATGAATCCTTGAGTTGATGGAATCTTCAATCCCCTTAATATTATCTAAATTTACTTTATCGGTTAATTGCTTGTAGAGCTTCGCGTGAGTTGACATAAAATCGATCGTTTTATCGTAAAGCACTCCTCCCAGGTCCCTTGTAATGTCTTTTACTAGACCTTTCTTGCTATTATCGTATATCCAGTCACAGAAATAGTGCAGGCGGCTTGTATAACCGTCAAGAGAGCCATCTCTGTACCTGATGTACTCCAGCTCATTTTTAAACCCCTGATACGTTGTGTTGCTTGATTTTAGACACCTCGCAAACGTGAGGCAATTTTCGACAAATGTAACGCAATCAAAACCTTCAAAATTTACCACTAATTGCTCATTTTTCGGGTTTATTTCTAGAGTGTTAGCAATATATTCAGTGCCAAGAAATGATTTTCCTACACCGGCTATCACATCGCTTATCGGTTTTTCCTGTAAACCATTTTCGATGAATGTTTTGAATTTCGCTTTACAAATTTTTTCATCGTCATCAAGAAGTCTGAATATCTTATTATTAAATTTAAAGAATTTACTTAATCCCGTAAAATATAAGGTGATTAGACCCGAGGATTTTATAAATTCTCTACGGGATAGACTTTGTCCAAACATCACGTTAAATAATTAAAATGGAGCTTCTTGTGAAGTGTGGTAGATAGGCGCTTCCCTTCTCTCATATTCCTCGAAACGGGCATAGCTCTTAATAAATGTCAATTTTATTTCACCTGTAGGGCCATTTCTTTGCTTTCCTACAATAATTTCAGATAATCCTTCGTAATCGACAAATTTCGGGTCGTCCTTGCTCATATAGACCTCGGGACGATTAATAAATATTACTACATCTGCATCTTGCTCGATAGAGCCTGATTCCCTAAGATCAGACAGCATAGGACGTTTTTCCTTGCCTCCCCTGTCTTCTATTTTCCTGCTCAGCTGTGAGAGGGCAACAACCGGAATCTCGAGCTCTTTTGCAAGCTGTTTCAATCCTCTTGTAATGTAACCGATCTGTAAATACCTGTCGATATTCCTGTTTCCTGTGTCCTCCATAAGCTGAAGGTAATCCACAATTATCATTGCCACATCGTGCTCAGCTTTCATGCGCCTTGCTTTTGCCCTGAGTTCCAGCATACCTAATGGTGAGCTATCATCTACAATTATTACTGTCGATGCCCTTGTTAATTTATCGAGATTAGTGGCTATTTTATCAAAACCAGCTTGTCCCAACCTTCCTGTTTTTAATTCAGCAATATCTACTTTAGCTTCGGCGCATAAAAATCTTAATGCCAGTTCACGGTTTGACATCTCTATTGAGAAAATTCCTATTGGGAACTGATATGTAACAGCTGCATTACGAGCTATACTGAGAGCCAGTGCTGTTTTTCCGTGTGAAGGTCTTCCCGCGATTATGATAAGCTCCGATTTCTGGAAACCGCCGGTAATTTCATCTAACGCTCTGTACCCTGAGGGTACACCTATTACACTTGCGTGTTTTTCGTGGATGGATTCCACATACTCCATCGTCGAATTAACTTCATCTTTAAGAAGTATGTATTTCTTTTTCTGTAGTGCATTTGTAATATCAAGTATCTCACGCTGTGCCGTGTTTAACAGTTCCTCGGTATCAGTTGTGGGATCAAAGCATTTATCTCTTAACGAAGAAGTTATATTTATAAGATCGCGTTTGAGCCAGTATTCAACTATTCTCTTCGAAGAATAACCTACGCTTTCCGCAGAAGTAAAAGAGGTAGTAAGCTCAGCAAGATAATAAGGTCCCCCGATCGAATCAAGCAGTCCCCTTAATTTCATTTCTTCGGTAAGTGTAGTCAGGTCAACCGGTTCTCTTCTGTCGTGAAGTTCAATGATAGCCTGATATATTTCTGAATTGGAAGCCTTGTAAAAATATGATTTCGTTATATTGAAAGATAAGACATGATCTATCAGAGTATTATCTATTATCATACCCCCGAGAAGATTCATCTCAAGTTCGAGACTGTGCGGCGGTACCTTTCCTTCGACGAGCTGTTTTTCTATCATGGTATTCTTATTGCCGGAATTAACCTCGTCCTTATTTCTGTCACCATTCGTATTTTTACTTCTGGCCAAGATCTAATTTTTTTTATCTTTTAATTGCTCGTATATTTTTTTGAATTCCTGCATATCTTCCCATGTGGGTCTTTTCCACTGGGGATTACGAAGTAAAGCTGCCGGGTGAAATGTTACCATCATTTTAATTCCGTTATAAGTATGTATCTTTCCTCTCATTTTATTCAAAGGCTCCCTTTTCTTAAGCAATGTTTCAGCAGCAACTTTACCGAGTGCAAGTATTATTTTTGGCTTTATCAGTTCAAGCTGGTATTTTAGGTATGGCTCGCATTTCTCGATCTCATCCGGCATAGGGTTACGGTTGCCCGGTGGTCTGCATTTCAAAATATTGCAGATATAAACCTCTTCCCTTGTAAATCCTGTTGCAACAAGAATTTTATTCAATAGCTGTCCAGCTCTTCCCACAAACGGTTCTCCCTGCTGATCTTCATCGGCTCCGGGTGCTTCTCCGACCATAACTATATCGGCATGCGGATTACCCACCCCGAAAACAAATTTAGTCCGTGTTTGACCAAGCACGCACTTCATGCAATTGCAGATACGGGAATTCATATCATCCAGGGTTTCAGTAAATTCCCAATCCTCTTTTTGTTCAATTACATTTCCGAACAGATCGACTACAGTTTGTTTTTCAGCTTTGGGACTTCTTGAGATTCCCTTATCCATGACCTGCGATGCTATAGTATCTAATTTTATTTCTTTTTCTTTAAAATATATATTCTTCTCAACTTGCTCAATGTATAATTTATCCTTATAAAACTTACCAATGTTCTTGATGTAGTTCTCTGCATCATTTAATATTTTATCTAAATCAGCACTCACTCTGCATCGGTGTTACAGGTTAATTTATCCAGAATTTTATGTGCAAGCTCATATTTGCTCATGAGTTCCAGTTCGGTAACATTAAATTTTTTATCCATCAGGGTAGCTTTATTTGTATCCGTACCGAAACCGGAGCCTTTTAACCGAGGATTGTTAATAACTATGAGGTCAAGATTTTTATCTTTTAGCTTATTTTTCGCATTTTCAATCTCATTCTCCGTTTCAAGTGCAAACCCGGCAAGTTTAAAAGATTTCTTATTTTTCCCGAGATATTCAAGTATATCGGTAGTACGGTAAGTTTCTATTGTCAGTCCGTCAGAACTATCTTTTTTAATTTTACCGTCACGGTATATTTTAGGCTTAAAATCAGCTACTGCAGCTGACATAATAATATAATCATTATTTTTGTAATTATCCTTTACGGCATAGAACATCTCGTCCGATGTTTTTACATCTATTCTATTAACATTTCTTGGTGTGTTCAATGAAGTTGGACCTGATATTAGCGTAACATCGGCTCCCCTGTGTGATGCTGCCAGAGCTATCTTGAAACCCATTTTTCCGCTGGAATAGTTACCGATGAATCGTACTTTATCGATAGGTTCGTAAGTTGGTCCTGCTGTGACAAGAATCTTCTTCTCTCTGAGGTCGAATGTAAAACCTCCAAGGATCTTTTTAGAATATTCAAATATGCTTTCGGGCGAAGGCATTCTTCCTATACCGGTCAATCCGCTCGCGAGTTCCCCTGATTCCGGCTCCATAACGAAATAGCCAAACTCTTCCAACTTAACGATGTTGTTCTGTGTGGACTCATGGATATACATATCTTCATCCATAGAGGGTACTACCACAACAGGACACCTGGAAGCCATTAAAGAAGCAACAACCATATTGTCACACATCCCTGAAACAACCTTTGCCATTGTATTTGCAGTTGCCGGAGCAAGAATAAAAATATCAGCCCAAAGACCGGTATATACATGCCAGGTTTTAGCTTCAACTTTCTCCACCGATGCGGTGGTTGGTTCAGGAAAAATATTGATGAGTACTTCGTTTCCCGAAAGCGTGGATAGAGTAAGTGGTGAGACAAAATTTACAGCCGAAGGGGTCATTACGACCCTTACTTCAGCCCCGTTCTTTTTGAATAATCTTACAAGCTCGCATATCTTATAGGCTGCTATCCCCCCGGAAATACCAATGAGTATTTTTTTCCCCTGTAAAGACATCTGCCTTCAAAGATATGTTAAATGAATTAAAAAAAAATTATTCCGTTTCTTCGGTGCGTGATCTGAATTCGATGTCATTGTTCATCAGATCATCAAGAGCCACATCCGTTGCTTTACGTCTCTTTTCAAAATCAAGACTGATGTTCATTTTATCTTTACTTACAACGGTCTCGTCCTCTTCTTCCTTTTCAATTATCGGCTGCAGCCTTTGATTGTACTCGATCTTCTGCTCATCGTTGATCTGGCGCGCTCTTTTAGCCGTGATAACAATAGCTTCATAAATATTGCCTGCTTTTTTTTCGAGGGCTACTATATCCAATGGTTTAAGTGCCATTAATTCTCCTTGTCTGCATTGTAAACAGACTTTGATTGATTTATAATATTAATTATTTCATTTACAGCAATTTGTAATCCGCCGGGTTTAGATTGATTATCTACGATATGATCAAATCTATCCTTAAGCCTTATTTCGGTCTCCATTCTCAGGATACGTGTGTTCATCTGTGCATCCGATTCCGTATGGCGTTTCTTTAATCTTTCAATGATCTCCTCTTTTGGGGCATCGATGAAAAAAGTTACCGCATCGGGATAAAATTTCTTTATTGACAATGCTCCCTTAACATCGACATCGAATATCATATCTGCCTTTCCCTCCAAACCTTTTTTAATCTCATTCTTAAGCGTACCATACAGTTCACCGTGTACTTCTTCCCATTCGATAAACTCATTATTTTTTATCTTTGTTTCAAACTCTTCCCTGGAAATAAAGTAATAATCTTTGCCTTCTTTTTCAGCATACCTCTTCTTCCTGGTAGTAGCTGATACGGAAAACAAGATTTCCGGTAATAATTTGAATATTTCCCTGATTATTGTTGTTTTACCGGCTCCGCTGGGGGCACTTATCACAAAGAGCATTTAATATACCTAATTATTAACTTTGTTAAAATACAATATTTACCGGACTTTGGCTCATTATTCTACATTTTGAAGCTGTTCCTTGATCTTTTCCAGTTCCTCTTTCATTTCTACTACGTACTGGGATATTTCAGAGCTGTTGGACTTGGATGCTATTGTGTTTATCTCCCTGTTGATCTCCTGGACGAGAAAATTCAGTCTTCTCCCGGACAGCTCCTTCTCGCCGATGTTCTTTGTGAAGTATTCGAGGTGTGATTTTGAACGTATAACTTCCTCTGTCACATCCATTCTGTCCGATAACATTACGATTTCGAATTCTAACCTGCTTTTATCTATTACTGTCTTATCAGTCAGTAAGCTTTGAACCTTCTCCTTAAGTTTTGTTTTGTAATTATTTATAGTTTTTTCGGACAGCTTAACAATGATATTAAGTTTCTTATTCATTAAGCGTATACGTTTTAGCATATCCTTTTCGAGTACCCTGCCTTCCCTGAGCTTCATTGCATAAAGGTTTTTCAAAGCATTCAGAATGACCTTCTTCACCTCGTCCCACTGCCTTTTCAGCTCCTCGTTCTCGTCAACTTTAAATATTTCCGAAAACTTCAGAATGTGGTCTATCTTGATTTCTTCTTTTATATTCGTAACTCTTTTAATATCGGTAAGCAGCTTATAATAATCTTTAATCACATCGGGCTGTATCTGCAAATTAATATTTTGCGGGCCAGATGAATTTTTATCTACAGTGACAGATATATTTACTTTACCCCTGGTAATAGTTCCGTTAACGAGCTCTTTTATTTCGTTTTCCTTTTCACTGAACGCAATAGGCAGCCTCGATGTTATTTCCAGATATTTACTGTTAATGCTTCTCATCTCAACAGAGATGATGCTTTTCTTAATCTTACCGGAAGCCCTGCCAAAGCCTGTCATGCTTACTATCATATTTATTTTCTTTTATTATTAAATAAACTTGTTTTGATATCGAGATAATTTTTCGTAAGCTCTCCCTTCAGATAATCAAAAGCTTCATCAATAGTGCTTACCATTTTAAAAAGGGCCAGTTCGTTAGTGTCTATTAATTTTTTCTTAGCCAGTTCTTCGAAATCAACTATATTGTTCCAGAAGGCCTTATCAAAAATAACGATCGGCATTTTCTTTTTTATTTTATGCGTCTGCACAAGTGTTAAAATCTCGAACAGTTCGTCGAACGTTCCAAATCCGCCCGGCATGATCACCAGGGCTTTCGCAAGGTAAGCAAACCAGAACTTTCTCATGAAGAAGTAATGGAACTCGAAGTTCAGCGAGTCTGTAATGTATTTATTAGGTAATTGCTCATAAGGAAGACTGATATTCAGTCCTATCGATTTTCCGTTTGCTTTAGAGGCACCGTAGTTCGCAGCTTCCATAAGACCGGGTCCACCTCCAGTGCAGATTACAAATCTCCTCAATGGTTTTTGCTTCGATGACCATTTCGTTATCCTGTATGCAAGCTCTACGGTATCTTCATAGTACTTTGACATTTCCATATCCTGAACTGCTTCTTCCATCTTTGCACCAACTGCTTTCGTTTTTTTCAGATGCTCCAGTTTTTTGAATGCCTCATCTCTGGAAATTATCTTTGCAGAACCGAAGAACACAATCGTATCTCTGACCTTCTCGTGCCTGAACCTTCTCTGCGGTTCGAGGAATTCCGAAATGATCCTGATCACACGCGCATCTACGCTGTTAAGAAAATCTACGTCTTTGTATGCTTTAACTGCTCTTTTGATTTTATTCTCCAATTTTTTTTCAGCTTATTAACCTGCCGCCTTCCACAGCGATTACCTGCCCCGTTACGTATTCAGCATTAATAAGATACCTGACAGCTTCCACGATGTCCTTTGGTGAACCATATGCTTTAAGGGGAATCTTATCGACAGGAGCTTTAGCGGGAGTACCCGTTTCTTCACCTTCAATGATTATGGTTCCCGGTGCTATCGCATTTACCCTTATCTTAGGAGCTAGTGTTTTGGCAAGCATTTGTGTTACTTTTATTTCTGCGGCTTTTGATGTACCGTAAGGTATATACCCTTTCCAGTTCATCAGACCGCCAAGCGATGCTATATTTATGACAAGCGGTTTTTCTGATTTCTCAAGGTATTTTATACAATATTGAGTGCTGAACAATGAAGCACGTACATTAATATTTAAAGTATCATCAAATAATTCGGGAGTAATATCTTCAAAATCGACTTTTTTTATTACACCGGCATTGTTTATTAACACATCTATCTTACCAAACTCCTCTCCTGCTTCATCTATAACCTGCTTTAATGCACCTAAGTTTCTGAGATCACATTTATATAGCTTAAACTTTATACCTTTGGATTCCAGGAAAGATGTAGTTTTATTAAGTTCCTCAGCTGAGCTGGAATTATATATTATTCCAAGATCGTAGCCCTCTTCTGCGAGAAAATAGGATATATACCTGCCTAATCGTCTTACACCACCCGTAATTAGTGCAACCTTGCTCAAACTATCAACCAGTTTTTAATTTTTAACTTTGAATTTTTAACTTTAAATTTTAAACTTTATTAGTACCCCCGGCGTGATTCGAACACGCGACCTGCGGTTTAGGAAACCGACGCTCTATCCATCTGAGCTACGGGGGCAAGTATGATTTTCAAGAGTCAATTATCAATGTACAATTTAATATGTTTGTCAGTATTCATCTACAAACATTCCATAAATTACTATAACTAATAAATATAATTATAAAAATCAGGTAAATAAAGAACATTAATTTAATCAGTTAATTACGTATGAATAATCAAAAAGGGATTGTTTATAAACAGTCCCTTTCAAAAACTCTATATAAAAAAATGCTATTTTTAAGTAAATCAGCTGTCTTAATATAATTAAGCTTATGAATAAAAATTTATTTTCTTAATACTATGGCTCTGTTAGGAAATAGTTTAGGAACTGAAAAAATTTTAAACCCGACATTTTCTATTATCCTTAACATATTTTTATATTCTGGTTTTGAAACATGAAACGGCGGCTCGACTATAAACATTTTTCCGCCTGGTTTTAAAATTGAATAAATTTCCTTAAACAAAACATCCCTGTCAGATACCTCATGTACAAAATAAAAAGCAAGAACAAAATCGACAGGTTCATTCAATCCGATTTTATTCTCCTCGCATTTATGTAATACAACAATTTGTTCAAGAGGTGTTCCTTTAATTTTATTCCTGAGCTTCTGCAGCATTCCTTCCTGTAAATCTGCAGCAATCACTTTTCCGGAACTTCCGGTCATTTTTGCAATCTCGATTGTAAAAAAACCAACACCACAGCCGATATCAAGAACTGTCATTCCCTCTTTTATATATGGCTTTAATATCTTTTGAGGATTCTGAATTATTTTTCTTATTTTATGATCGAGAAGCCCTGATTTTTCTACAGAACAAACTTTGCTTTTATTCATTTTTCTCACTAAATATTATTTAAAATATTTAAGTTATAGAATTACTTGCGAAAAAAATAAATTAGACGTATTAAGCAGGTACTTCCTCTGAAGGTTGTGCAGCAGCTTCTTTTTTCTCAATCGGTCCTCCTAGCTTTTGGTTGATGCTGTCCAGCAGCTCTATAACGATCCCAAAGCTTAGGTATAATATTCCTGCTATCACGGATGATAGAATTATCGCGCCGCCGGCAACAAGCTTAAACGTGTATAACTGCTCCATATACGGATTATTTATGTTTCTCCCTACGGCGGAAATATTCATAGCATCATATATTATATATATTCCTATGATTATACCTATGAATATTGTGATAAATCCGAGTATTCTTATAAATGGCTGCATATTATTAATTTATTAATATTTCTAAATTCCGGAAGATGTGCTATTAACACAGGAGCTGATAAATTTTTCCGGTCCGATTCCGATTCTATTTGAATATAATCTCTTTCCCCAGCTTCGCCGATTTATATATTGCATCGATTATCTTAAGCCTCGCTAACGCTTCTTCACCGGTTGAAATAATCTTAGAATTATTTCTGATAGAATTTATAAAATTCTTTAATTCGTATTCTATAGACTTTTTAAAAATATTGGCAGGTGTTTCTATTTTCAGAGGTGTAACATTAACCAATGTACCATGCATCCTCTTCAGTATTTTTAGCGGATTAATGCTCGAACTGCCTTCTGTCCCGTATACATTGCAGTAAAATAGATCTTCCTCTCTGTGCAGTGTCCAGCTTGCTTCGATAGTAATTGTAGCATTATTCGCACATCTGAGCATAAAGAAAGAAGAGTCCTCGACAGTCTGAAAGGCATGGTTATAATTTACAGCAGATACGCTTACTACCTCAGGAAAGTTCATCACCCATAAGGCTGCATCAAGCATTACAATCCCTAAGTCCATTACTACTCCCCCGCCTGATTCCTCTTTTTTTAAAGACCACTTCTCCGTTGTACTTCTTTTTTTGAGAAATCCCGATTTAATATAAAAGATGTTTCCGAGCTCACCTGCCGAGATAAAACTCTCCTGCATCATGAAATCAGGGCGGAACCTGCTGTTCATACCCACCATCAGTTTTTTATTGTACTTTTTGGCAGCATCCACGATCTCCGAAGCCTCATCGTAATATCTTGCAAGCGGCTTTTCAACCAGCACATCAAGACCCTTCTTAAATGCTTTGAGCGTAAGCTCTTTGTGGAAATTGGTAGGTGCTGCAATTATGAGAGCATCTGCTTCTGTCTCACCAAGCATTTTTTCAAAATCAGTATAAAATTTTTTTATCCCATATTTCTCGGCAATAGTTTTCGCTTTTGATTTTTCTGTATCGCATACCGCAACAATCTCGGTATCTTCCATACTCGAAATTGCCGGAAGGTGGGCTATCTGAGCAATTGCACCTAATCCTACTATCGAAACTTTGGTTTTTGACATTTTATTAAATCTAATTAGTTAAAACATAAGGTCAAGACACCCGAATCACACAAGCAGTCTGCTTACCGTTGCTTTCTCTCGAACCTGGCGGGGTTGGGCAAATACCCGTTGCCCGGGGCTTGACCAATTATTATTCAATTTTATTATATTCGTTTAAATATCTTTTTAAAATTTATAGAATTCCTGAAAGTTAGATATAAACCCACTGCTCCTAAAACAAAATTTGCCGTCCACATACTCAGGAAAGGACTTAACATCTCCCTGTCTGCGAGCTTTTCACCGCCTATCAAACAAGACCAGTATAAAAGAAAAAACCCTAAGCTCATTCCTGCAGCTACACCGAATCCCCCTCTTCGTGTAATTACACCTAAAGGAGCACCTATCATTACAAATACAACGCAAGCAAACGGGATCGAATATTTCTTATATATCTCTACTAAATATGTATCTGTTTGCCTGTGATTGGACAGTTCCATCTGCTTCTGAGACATATACTTCGTCCTAAATCCCCTGTACCTGTTTTGCAGGCTTTGAACGAACAACTCGTTAGCTTTGTTTTTTACGGAATCTGCTTTGATCTCGCTTTTAAACTTAATGTTTTGATAATCCAGAGCCAGCTGTTTCACTGCTTCAACTGACTTAGCTTTATCAATTTCATAATCACTCTGGATCTTATTGACGATATTCCTCATGGAATCAGCACTCAATTCCCTATCTCCTCTCGATAAAGCATTCTCATCGGATTTTGAAAAACCGAACCCTTCAGCATTTATAGAAACGATATGCTTTGTGAAAAGAACTTTTCTATAATCCTCATAAACATTCTGTTTGTTCAACAGATGTATCTCACCATCGTACAGTTCAATTATAACTTTTGAATAATCTTTTGAGTATGATATATCTCCGCTCTTTGCTGTCAATATTGTCAATTCGTTCGGATTCGAGTTGTCTATGATGAACACACCTTCGAGCTTGTTCGATTCAGGAAAGGTTTTTTTTACAAGAAGATTATAACCCCCGATATCATCCGTAAATTTGCCCTGTTCAATTACAAATGTAGGCTTGGTCCTCTGTATATCGTTCATCAGAACTTTAGTCCTGTGGTTAGCTTCAGGCAGAACTTTGTTATTGAACAAGATCAATCCCCAGCACAGCAATCCTGACATGATCAATACCGGAAACATCATTTTGACCAGGCTTAATCCCGATGATTGCATAACGGTTATTTCATTAGAAGATGACAAAGAGCCGAAAGCCATTAGAGTGGCCACAAGTACTGCCATGGGACCTGCAAGAGTAACCATCCACGCCAGATTAAGCGTTATGACCTGAATTATAACCCAATAGCTCAATCCCTTACCCACCAGGTTATCGATAAACTTCATTATAAACTGGAAAGTAAAAACAAAAATAATTATAAAAAAAGAGAGAAGAAACGGAGCAATATGAGCTTTTAATATGTACTTATAGATCAGCATATAAGTGTATCGAGTCTTTCGAGTGTCGAGTGTATCAAGTGAATAGAATAATTCCTATTTAAACTCATAATATTTTGATCAATCCTGAAATAATTTTCGAGATTTCCTCACATTTTACATATAAATCTTCAAGTTTATCCTTACTGATGTAATCTAAATCGAGTAATAGATATAATGAAGACTGTAATTCAGATGCTGAACCGTGTGAAATGAATAAAAATTGTTTGAATTCTTTATGACTTCTCCTGCCAAATCCTTCAGCAATATTCAACATTACTAAAATTGCGGCACGTCGAATTTGATCTTTTAAACTATAATCGTATTTAAATTTTTCGATAGCTGTGACTGAATAAATTGTTCTTACCAGATCCCTACTCTTTTGCCAGCAAATCAGATCTTCAAATCTTTTAATTTTACTCATATTAAAAATTATTTTCTAACGATTAATAATTTAACCTTTTTATTCAATCAGCTATTCACTTTTCCCTCGCTCAATACACTCCACTCACTCGAGACACTCGACACGCTCCATTCACTCTATATCACTTTCAATTCTTTGCCCACTTTCTCGAATGCACTCAGGCATTTATCAAGATGGGCTTTTTCATGAGCTGCAGATACCTGCACACGTATTCTCGCCTGCCCTTTAGGAACAACCGGATAGGAAAATCCAATTGCATAAATACCTTCTTCATAAAGCATTCTGGACATTGTCTGGGCTAAATGTGCATCATTTTCGAATTTTCTGAATAACACAGGTATAATGGGATGAACACTGTCAATGATATCAAATCCTAACCCCATCAACTTCGACCTGAAATATGTTGTGTTTTCCTCGAGCTTCTTCCTCAGGTCATCACTTTTCTTGAGTATCTCGAAAGCAGCTATCGAAGCTCCAACGATAGCGGGTGAAAGCGTATTTGAGAACAGGTACGGTCTGGACCTCTGCCTGAGCATCTCGATTATTTCTTGCCTACCCGTTGTGAAACCGCCCGATGCTCCACCCATTGCTTTTCCCAGCGTTGATGTAATAATATCCACCTGACCGAGCGTACCCGAATATTCAACCGAACCTCTTCCGGTCTTTCCTAAAAATCCTGTAGCATGGGAATCGTCAACCATTACCATTGCATCATACCTGTTAGCAAGCCTTACGATCTCTTTTATTTTTGCAATATCACCGTCCATAGAAAATACTCCGTCTGTTGCTATAATAATATTTTTTGCAGGGTTAGGTTTATGCTCCAATCCGGTATGGTCCCATATATCGCTTCCCTCGCGCGCAAGAACAAGCTTCTGTTCAAGTGATTTCATATCGGAGTGGTCGTATATCAGTCTTCTCGCTTTGCAAAGCCTGATGCCGTCGATAATACTCGCATGATTAAGGATATCGGTTATTATTACATCATCAGGACCCAATATGCTTTCAAATAATCCGCCGTTTGCGTCAAAACATGAAGTATACAATATCGCATCATCCGTTTGATAAAACTCGGCTATCACGTGTTCAAGATGTTTGTGTATATCCTGTGTACCGCAGATGAACCTGACGGAAGATAATCCGAATCCGTATTTATCTAAGGTCTTATGAGCTGCTTCGATCAATTTGGGATGGTTTGCCAGACCCAGATAATTGTTCGAACAAAAATTCAGTACTTCCTTGGGCTGCGAACTGACAGGAAACTGCACTTCAATATTTGCTTTCTGATCAGATAATATTATCCTCTCATCTTTGAATAAGCCCGATTCTTTGATGAGATTCAATTCCTGCCTGTAATCATATTTTGTTCTTTGAAACATGTGATTTAATGGTTTAATTTATTAATATTTCACAAATGTAATAAATTTATGTATCAGATTTTACCTATAAATTTGTAATTGATGTTTTTAATAGCTGTATAATAAAAAACCTGGCATGATTTCTCCTGCCAGGCTATTATAAATAATATTATCCGGGATCCTACATCCCGTATCTGTCAATTATTTCCTGCTTCGTTTTATGCAATATCTCATATTTCTTTCCAACCTTGGTAAATGCGGCAAGAGCTTTTTCAAGATGATGCATCTCATGAGCAGCTGATAATTGTGTCCTTATCCTTGCCTGCGCTTTAGGCACTACCGGGAAGAAGAATCCTACTGCGTAGATACCTTCTGCATAGAGATCTTTTGCAAAATCCTGTGAAAGTTTTGCATTAAAGAGCATTACGGGTACTATAGCTGTCTCACCTTCTTTTATGATCAAACCCGCTTCAGAAAGTCCTTTTCTCCAGAAGGTTGTATTTCGTTCGAGCTTATCTCTTCTCTCGGTTGTCTTTGTAATTAAATCCAGAACCGCAATTGCTCCCGCTACAACAACGGGTGCAACCGTATTTGAGAATAGGTATGGTCTGGCTTTCTGCCTGCACATCTCGACTATTTCTTTTCTGCCCGATACGCATCCTCCCGATGCACCTCCGAGCGCTTTACCCAGAGTAGTGGTAATGATATCGATCTTTCCGACTACCCCGCAGTGTTCGTGTGTTCCCCTTCCGGTTTTGCCGATAAAACCGCTGGCGTGGGAGTCATCCACGAATACCATAGCATTATACTTTTCGGCAAGCTCAACTATCTTATCAAGCTTTGCCAGGTCGCCATCCATTGAAAAATTGCCGTCTGTGATAACCATTCTAATACGTTTGTCCTGATGAAGCTGAAGTTTCTGTTCCAGATGAGCCATATCCGAATGCTTGTAAGTATCATTCTGGGCTTTGCACAGACGCATTCCATCGACTATAGAAGCGTGTACGAGCCTGTCAGCGATCATAACGTCAGCTTCGGTAAGAACCGCTTCGAATACTCCCGCATTGGCATCCATACACGATGGAAAAAGTATCGTGGCTTCTGTTCCGAGAAATTTTGTGAGCTTATCTTCCAGCTCTTTATGTATGTCCTGAGTTCCGCAGATGAACCTGACCGATGACATACCGTATCCGCGGACATCGAGACCTGCGTGCGCCGCCTTCACAACATCGGGATGTGAAGATAGTCCGAGGTAATTATTAGCGCACATGTTTATTACTCGCTTTTTCTCCGCACCCATAGGGAATTCTACTTCTATTTCCGAATCCTGGGGAGCGCAGATTATCCTTTCCTCCTTGAATATTCCCGCATTTCTAATATTTTCTATCTCATCAAAATATATTTTCCTGACATCAGTGTTATATGACATTTGTTATTCTCCTTTTATAATAATTAATTTATGAGTTCAAATTACAAAAACACACAGAAAACACAGATAAAGAGATTTATCTGTGTTCTGTTCTGGCATTCCGGAAAAAGTCTAGTTTACATTGAATTCTTTGAGCAGGTTCACAATGTTATTAACGCTGTCAAATGCTTCCGGTGATGCCTTAGCATCCGGAATTTTGATGTTATACTTTGTTTCGAGGAACATTTTTAACGAGACCATCGAAAATGAATCCACGATCCCTCCCGATATTAACGGTGTATCATAATTGACTACCCTGTCATCACCTTCTTCCAGATATTCATGTTTCACATAATCCAGCACGATTTCTTTAACTTCCGCCATATTTTAGACCTCTCTAAAGTTTATTATTAATATTTAAATATGATAATTAAAGTTAATTAATAAGATGTAATTATTTTGTAATATATGTTTTGCTACATATCATTTTCGAGCGTGGAAAGATCACCGACTTCCTCACCCCACTCTTTTGCACGAAGAACGCGTCTCATAATTTTACCGCTTCTTGTTTTGGGCAGCTTATCAACAAATTCTATCTCCTGGGGCATTGCAAGAGGTGATAATTTCTTCCTGATGAAGTTCATAATATCCAGCTCGGTCATCTTGTTTGCTTCAAAACCCGGTTTCAAGGCAATGAAAGCTTTCACAACTTCCATATTCACGGGATCAGGTTTCCCGACCACGGCTGATTCAGCTACTGCGGGATGCTCAAGTAAAGCCGATTCTATCTCAAAAGGACCCACGAGATGCCCTGCGGTGTTGATAACATCATCATCCCTGCCTACGAACCAGTAATACCCCTCTTCATCGATGCTTGCCCTGTCACCGCAGAGGTACCATCCGTTCTGGAACTTATTCTTGTACGTTGCTTCGTTGTTCCAGTACGTTCTAAACATCGAGGGCCAGCCCGGTTTAATTGCTATGACTCCCACGATTCCCCTCTTCTCTATAGGGAGATGTTTCTCAAGGTCTACAACGGTGGTCGTAATTCCCGGGAACGGTTTCCCCATGGAGCCGGGTTTTATCTTCATTCCGGGATAGTTGCTGATAACTATACAGCCCGTTTCAGTCTGCCAGAATGAATCATGGAACGGCAAACCGAATACTTCCTTGGACCATATCACCGCTTCGGCATTCAGCGGCTCGCCTACGCTTACAAGATGTCTTAATGACGAAAGATCGAATTTCTTCACTATGTCATTACCCTCTTTCATCAAAGCCCTGATAGCAGTCGGTGCGGAGTACCATACTGTTACTTTATATTTTTCTATAAATCTATACCAGTTCTCCGCCGTAAAACCCGAATCCAGAACACATTGAGTAACACCGTTCGCCCATACACCTATTATGCCGTAAGATGTGCCGGTAACCCATCCGGGATCTGCCGTGCACCAGTATATGTCATCATCCTTCAGGTCAAGAACATACTTCGCGCTGATGTACTGGGAGATAAGAGAATAATGTACATGCTGTGCTCCTTTCGGTTTTCCCGTTGTACCGGACGTATAGTGAATTACCGAAGGCGTTTCAGCTTTGGAAGGATAGATATCGTAATGGTCAACTCTCTCCGCTTTATCCATATCGAAAGCCACCTCTCTTTCCCTGAGCGGTTTGCTTCCGTCATCATCAACAACTATTACATATTTCAAGCACGGCAGGTCTTTCAAAATATTTCTAACCTTAGGAAGATGTTTTTTCTGTGTGAATATTGCCGTAGTCTGTGCATCTTCAAGGCGTGTCAAAAGCGATTCTGAACCGAAAGCAGAGTATAACGGCTGTGCAATCGCCCCGTGTTTCAGAATACCGAGAAACCCAAGATACAGTTCAGGTACCTTATCCATGAAAAGGCAGACTCTCTCGCCGGGTTGAACCCCTAATTTATTAAGATATGCTGCTATGGTATTCGTAAGCTGACGCATATCATTGAACGTATATTTTTTTACTTCGCCTTTATGGTCTTCCCAAAGCAGTCCTGTTTTTTCCGCTTTGCCCAAACGGCAAATTCTGTCCGTGCAGTATTCGCCGATGTTAATGACATCTCCTTTTTTATAACCGAGCTCTTCTTCCGATCTTGTCCAGCAGAAATCTTCGTATTCAATTTCATAGGGGCGCATGTTGTGCATGTATTGGAACATAGAAATTATCCTCCTAAAGGTTCAATATATTAATGTTAATGAAAAACTTTTTTGATGTGTTGTCTTCCGAAAAGGTAATAGGATAGCATGTTCTGTGTGCAGAATCAATTTCGGCAAATAAGTCCCAAAAATTCATATCAAATCGAATATTTTTAACCTTTTACATAACAAAAATAAGGACTTCAAGCCTATAAAAACCATGATTTATATCATATTTTAGTGTGATGGAAAAGATGTAAATAGGTGATAAAAGCAGAATATAATATACTTCCTGTTATACCGATTTATGCTGTAATATCAGTATGTTAGACTTGTTAATATGGTGTCGGGTCCGAAGGACTCCTTCGGAGAGTTCCTCTCCCGACACGAGTCGGGTCAGGAAGACCCGACTCCACCATCATCACTTCACCAACACCATTTTCTTTGAATCCCTATAATTATCCGATACCAATGTATAGAAGTATATCCCCGATGATTCATTCCGTGAATCCCAGTTAAACGCATATGTTCCTGCGTTCAGATACTGGTCTTTGACCAGATATCTCTGCCTTCCCAGTATATCAGTTATAAGAAGGTTTATAGTTGAGTTCCTTGAAATATCTATTTTAATGGTTGTATAGGGATTGAACGGGTTAGGGTAATTCTGATATAACCTAAAGATTGCAGGAACATTATTTCCATTTGGCACAAAGCCAACATAGAATATCGGTCCGCCACTATTTGACGTATGTGAAATACCAATATCCCCTGTCCAACCGTGCAGACTATCTGCAAATGATATAGTTGTAGAATATGTTGAATCATTTTGATATCCCCAATTTTCTCCTCTATTTTGAGATTTGAAAATAAAATAATCCTTTTGACCAGCAAAAAGTATTGAATCATTTATCATTTTTATATCAAATACTGACGTTCCAGCCATAGAAGGAAGAACTTGATTAATCCAATTATTTCCTCCATCTGTTGTATATTTTATTTGTTTATTAAATATTCCTATCCATCCTGTAGTTTCATTCATGAATAAAATTGAATATATCTGTTGAATATTATCATAGAGCAGGAACCAATTGATACCGGCATTTGTAGTCTTAAATAAATATCCCATAGCCCCGCACCAACCTGTATTGTAGTTAAGGAAAAATAACCTATTTGTCCTCGCGGTGAATCCATTTGTTCTTAAAAGCCATGTATTCCCTCCGTCTGTTGTTGTTCTTACATCAGCACCAATAAATCCACAGTTAACATAACCGCTGTCACGGTTTAAAAAGAAGAGATCATTTGCATCAGCTCCCAAACTTGCATTTAGGTTGAACCAGTTTGTTCCCCCGTTTGTGGTTTTATACACAAATGGTCCCCCTGCCTGAAAGTTGTATCCTGCAGTATAACCGTACATCGAATCTATTATTGAAAGCGCTAGAAACTGACTGTTATATAACTGATATTGTATGAGCCAGTTTACTCCTCCATTTGTAGTGTGCAAGATATAACCGGTATCTAGTAAGGAATCCAGATTAGTACACGCCCATCCTTTAAGTGAATCTATAAATTTTATACCCGTAATCGGTTTAGATACAGGCACCTGCTGCTGGTACCACTGTGAGTATATAAGTTGGGGAGTGAGTAGAGTGCATAGAGTAAATAAGAATATTAACTTTTTCATAAGTTTTGGGATTAGATTATTATAAATTAACTAAATTAACCAGTCGTATCAATTTAATTAAGTATATATCCCCGGATTGGCTATCTTCCCTGTGTAAATATAGTGTATATTTTTTTCATTTGTCAAGTACAGATTTTCTTAACTTTCACAACTTTTTGATGATCTAAAATTTAAAATTTAGAGATAAAAGCAAGAATATTTAATTATAATGCAATATTTATATGACATGTGTTTTTACAAACTCATGAAATTTTGGGGACTTTTTCGAATGATTTTGTCGATTTAGATGTGTTTTTGAAGGTGTTAAGACGAGGCTTTGAGGTTAAACTCCAGCCCTTTTCAGTCTACGACCCTTCGGGTCGATAGACCCGTAGGGAGTCGCCGATAGGTAGTGGGAATGACAATAAAATTTCATATCACCGACCCGACTAAGCCGGGTTGGTAAAGTGATTGCATCACTTTACCAAAACCATACGCTTGGAATCGGTGAAACCGGGAGATTCGATATGATAAATATATATCCCGCTGGCGAGATTGGTTCCGTTGAAGAAGATGCTGTAAGTGCCTGCCGTTTTAAATTCATTTACAGCCGTAGAAACAAGCCCGCCGAGCAGGTTATAAACTTTCATTGTAACATTCCCGCTACGGGGCAGATCGAACTTTATCTCCGTTGAGGGATTGAACGGGTTCGGGTAATTCTGGTACAGCATGAAAGTTTCCGGAATATTATTCTTCGCATTTTGATTCCCGGTTACGATAGAAGAATATGAGAGCGATGCAAAATCAGACCTTACCGATTCCCTGTCAGTATTATCAATAGCCGTTACCTGGTACCTTAAATTAAACACGTTAATTGTTGCATCACTCATAGTACAGGAAATGGGATAATTATAATCAATGAACACGGGATCACTTAATGAATTCAAATCAGCAGTATTAACTATCGCATAATCCGTCGGTATTACGGATGAATCAACGGTTTTGGTTCTGTATATCCTGTATCTTTTTACACTTCCCCCTCTGAGCATATCCGGTTCCTGGTTATGCTTCCACGTTGCAAACCCATCGGCCTTGAAGGAGGTGTTAGAGCCAGAATAGCGCTTTCTGTAAATCCACCCTGCCCAGCTTTATCTATTTTCAATTTTGCGGTATTTGTTCCGGCATCCAGGGAATCATACCAGATAAATATTCCCGAATAATTATTATTCCAATCCTTAGTAGAAGGGCTCGAATAAGGAGAGAA
>JBEKSX010000042.1:0-24410 GCA_049516635.1 Ignavibacteria bacterium
ACCATCCCCATGGTAACAGGCTGGGAACTAAGGATATTGATTTTAGAGGAAATAATAAAAAAGATTAATACAGCAAAAACCCTGCATGAGAAAGTGATGCCCCTGAATAAAAAAATGTGTTTTATTCCCATTCTATTGTTGACGGCGGTTTATTACTGATATCATAAACCACGCGGTTAATCCCTTTTATTTTATTCGTTATTTCTGTTGATATCTCTTCCAGGATATCGGGCGGCATGTAAAACCAGTTTGCAGTCATACCATCCACGCTTTCCACAGCGCGTAATGCAATGACCCGCTCATAAGTTCTGCTATCTCCCATAACCCCCACGGTAGAAACTGGAAGCAAAACAGCAAATGCCTGCCAAATTTTATCGTACAGTTTATTTTCTTTCAGACCGTTAATGTAAATATAATCTGCTTCTCTTAATAGTTCAAGCTTTTCTTTATTAACTTCACCAAGTATCCGGACTGCAAGCCCCGGACCGGGAAAAGGATGCCTTCCGATGATCTCCCCGGGGACCTGCAGCAGCCTACCGATCTCCCTGACCTCATCTTTGAATAATTCCCTGAATGGTTCAATAAGATCCATTTTTAGTGATCCTGGTAAGCCGCCTACGTTGTGGTGTGATTTAATCGTTACGGATGGTCCGAGAAAAGATGTAGATTCTATCACGTCAGGATACAACGTCCCTTGAATGAGGTACTTCAAATTGCCGGATTTCCTGGCATACTGCTGAAAAAGATCGATAAAAGTTTTACCGATGATCTTTCTTTTCTTTTCCGGTTCGCTCACCCCTTTAAGCCTGCGGAGAAATATCCCTGTGCCATCGATAAAATTCAGGTTCAGTTTCTCCGAGAAGTACTTAACAATATCCCTGCTTTCATTTTTCCTCATCAAGCCGTTATCAATATGCACACAAATGAGATTTTTTCCTAATGCTTTATTCACCAAAAAAGCTGCTACCGTTGAATCCACTCCCCCGCTCAAAGCCAGGAGGGCTTTATTCCTGCCGACTTTATTCTTTATCTCATTTACTTTCTCCTCGATGAAAGAGCCGATCTCCCATTTATTCCTTATCCTGCAGATCTTGAACAGGAAGTTTTTCAGGAGCTTTATGCCTTTTTCGGTGTGATGCACTTCAGGATGGAACTGAACCCCATAAATTTTATCCGATGGGTTCTCAAAGCTGCTTATAAGCCCGTTCTCACTCCTCGAAGTAACCAAAAAATCGGAAGGCAGCTCATCAATATAATCCGAATGGCTCATCCAGACAGTGACATCTTTATTTATTTTATCGAATAAAATCGAATTGTGCATGCTGTGGATCCGGGTCTTGCCGTACTCTCTTACCTTCCCCACTGAAACTTTTCCTTTGAAATGACTGGACAGCAAATGAAGACCGTAACAGATCCCGAGTATCGGAATATGGAGCTCGAGTATCTGCTTTGAAAGAGCTGGTGCATTTTTCAGATAAACGCTCGAAGGTCCTCCGGAAAGAATGATTCCTTTCAATCTTTTATCTTTTCTTAATCCGGAAAGATCGGCATTACACGAAATTATTTCCGAATATACCCGGCATTCCCTTACTTTCCTCGCAATTAGCTTTGTGTACTGCGAACCGAAATCTATTATAATTATTCTATCTGCCTGCATAAAATTATAATTTTAAGATCCTCTTCGCAATATTCACAGCACCTATAACGGGTCTCTGTTTTGGATTGAACAATTCTATCTGCGGGTACTTTTCTTTCACTATTTCTGTCAAATATTGCTCAAGTAATTTTTCTTCAGAAAATAATGAACCGCAGAGAGCTATCGTAGAGCGTAAATTCTTTAATGGGATAAAATGATCTGCAAGATGCTCCGCTGCTTTCATTATGATATCAGCACTGATGATATCGCCATTCTCAGCACAATCGAACACAGTGCCAGTTATTTTCGAGATCTCGAAATCATCGTGATATACTTTCTGCAGTATAGTATCTGCTGTTATGTCAAATCTCTTATGAATTTCTGAAGCAAGCAAAGTTTGCCTTCCCCTTCCGTCATAGTGTTTGGTTGCATCTGCTAATGCTTCTTTCGCAATCCAGTATCCGCTCCCTTCATCACCGAGATATCTGCCCCATCCGCCTATGCGAATTGTTTTCCTTTCATTATCTTTATAATACAGGACGGAGCCTGTACCCGATATCAATATGCCGCAATTTGTTTCGTCAGGTTCGAATACCGAAGCGTGAGCAATTTCAGTATCGGGAAATATGGCTATGTTATTATAGTCAAGCCGTTCGGTCAGCAGGTTCTTTATCCTGATCCGGTCCAGATCGTGCCTGGCTCCTGCTATACCTGCAGCAATAAATCCTATCTTCGCCAGGCTGTTCCCGCATCTTGTTTTATCAATGATATCGCACAGTGTATCAACGGTCTTTTTAACGCCCAGCAGGTTATAGTTTATCGGCGGAAAATGGAAATATTTTGTTTTATTTTCCTTTTTATCTGTAGAATATAGAACAGATTCCGAGCTGGTTGCTCCGGCATCGATTCCTATAATAGTCTTCCCTGCTTTTTTTGAAGAAAGCTTTTTCAAAACGTTTAATTTTGAATAAAATACGAAAATAAAAGCAAAACTGAAATGTATAGAAATTATGAAAATAAATAAAAAATGTAGAGTTCGTCGCTTTACATTTATTAATCTATTTTCTTACCATTTCTCTTTGTGTATGTTCTCCGGTTTATACTTATCCTTTGGTTTATCTTCGCCTGTCGGGTGACCGATGGGAATGACGTTTAAAGGTATGATATCCTGCGGGATATTTAAGACTTTCCTCACAAAGCCGGCTCTATCATCATAGGGATAAGCCGCTGTCCATACCGCCCCCAAACCAATCGCTTCTGCTGCTAGTAATATATTTTCGCTGGCAAGCGAGCAGTCGATTATTGCATACTCGGTCCTCTTATCAAAAGCTTTTTCAGGGATAGCGCAGACTATTATCGCTGCTCCTGCTTTATACAGCATCTTTGCAAACGGAAGTCCGTCCGCAAGTGAATCGAGCATACTTCGGCTTGTTACTACAACAAATGACCATGGCTGCATATTTACAGCCGTAGGTGCGCACATCCCCGCTCTTAATAAAATATCAAGCTGTTCTGCAGTAACACCTTCACCTGTAAAGTTACGGACACTCTTCCTGCTGTGTATCACCGTTAAAGCATCCGGAATTGAATCTACTTTCTGTGCAAGGATTGTATCTGTATTACTCATAAGAATTAATAATAAAGTTAAAAAAATAATGTTTTTCATTGGAGTTAGTTATTATTCATTTAAAATTCTTCAAGGATTTAGCAATACAAAGATATTAACTGCCTGTTGCTCAATCAATGGAAAATACTTTTTAATAGAGTATTGATTTAAATGCACCAAATTATCACAGCGGAGTATATTTCTATAAGCTCACCGCCGGAAATTACAAACATGTTAAGAAGATAGTGTTAATAAAATAGTGAAGCTATTTTTGCCTGTCCGACGCAGGCGGGAAACCCGGCTTAGACGGGCTGATCAAGTAAGCTGTTCAACCTCTACATATTCTTATTTTTTTCATTATATTGAGGAAACTCAATGAGGTTAAAATATTTCACCCGGTGAATTCCCGATTTTCATCGGGGAGAGCAATTAAACTAACATTCCTATCATTTGTTTTTCACTTTTGAAAAAACTCTTTCTCATATTACTAATTAGTGCTTGCTCACTTCAAATTGTCAATACCCAGACTCAATTCCAGAGGACTATCGGCGGTTCGGGTGATGACCACGCCACTCCCATCATACAAACCACAGACGGCGGTTATGCAGCAGCTGGTTATACCAATTCATTTGGAGCTGGAGGTTATGATTTTTACATTGTGAAGCTTGACGGTACCGGTAGCACACTACAATGGAGCAGAACTATTGGGGGAACAGGCACTGACATTGCTTTGTCCATCACACAGACCGCTGACGGTGGTTACGCAGTGTCCGGTGAAACCAATTCGTTCGGAGCGGGGGGGTATGACGAATACATTGTGAAACTCGATTATAACGGTATACCTCAGTGGGCGAAAACTATCGGTGGAACAGGTGATGATTTTGGTGAACACATCATTCAAACTACAGATGGGGGATATGCAGTGGGTGGCCAGACCAACTCTTTTGGTGCAGGGGATTATGATATGAACATCGTGAAGTTCGACGCCGCCGGGTCTTTTCAGTGGAGCAGAACTATAGGCGGAACAAATTTAGACTATGCCCTGTCCATTATACAAACCACTGACGGGGGCTATGCATTGTTTGGCTCTACCGACTCATTTGGAGCAGGGTATAATGATTTTTACATCGTTAAGCTTGATGGCAGCGGGTCGCTTCAATGGAGCAGAACTATAGGCGGAGCAGGTGGTGACTACGGCTTTTCCATAATACAAACCAGTGACGGGGGTTATGCAATGTCCGGTACTACCATATCTTTTGGAGCAGGAAACCTTGATTTATATGTAGTGAAGCTTGACAGCAGCGGGTTGCTTCAGTGGAGCAGAACCATAGGCGGAACAAATCATGAATACGGATATTCCATCGTACAAACCACTGACGGGGGTTATGCTGTGTCTGCCTCCACCGCCTCTTTTGGAGCGGGAGGCTATGATGCATACATTGTAAAGCTTGACGGCAGCGGGTCGCTTCAGTGGAGTAGAACTATAGGCGGAGCAAATGATGATGATGTTTTATCTATCATACAAACCACAGACGTGGGCTATGTAGCTGCTGGCTCCACCGCCTCTTTTGGAGCAGGTGGCTATGACGCATACATTGTAAAGCTTGACACCATCGGGAATATATGCGGAAATACTTCCTCACCTTTAAGCAACATTGGAAGCCCAACCTCGACCGTAATGTCTCCTTCACCGACTGTGACATCACCAACGCCAACAGTAACTACTCCTGTATCAACGATCGGTTCAGGCGGAACACTTACAATCATTTGTACTTTTACCGGAATTATACCGATATCAAACGAGATACCGAACTCGTATGAATTATATCAAAATTACCCTAACCCATTCAACCCGTCAACAAAAATTAAGTTTGACATTCCCGCAGGTCCCCTCTCGAGAGGGGTGTCCACAGGGCGGGGTGTGTCAGTGAGATTAACAATCTACGATATCCTCGGTCGTGAATTGGAAATGCTGGTGAATCAGCAGTTACAACCCGGCACTTATAATGTTGACTGGGACGCATCCAACTATCCCAGCGGGATATATTTTTATAAGCTGGTGACGGATAATTTTATTGAAACAAATAAGATGATTTTAATTAAGTAGGGGTTTGTTATGGATTACCTTCAAATATTCCAAACACTTTATTTTCAACAAATCCCTACACCGTTATTACAACTTCCGAGCCGTCTTTGCCCTTTACTTCTACTATATTAGTCCCTTTATAATCCTTTAGGGAGTAAAGTGATTTCTTGAGTTCTGTAAAATCCGTATTTCTGAACATATCCCGCACATCGTCATCAGCATGACTGATACCAAAACCGATAAGTCTTGCGGGTATCATCTCCACCACCCAGAAAGGGATCCGCAACCTGAATGTTCTGTCTTTGTTTGTTATTTTAATTTTCATTTTAGTTTAAGGGTTATTCAATCACTACTTCCACATTGTCACCGCTATTGCTCTTGATGTCCACTATCTTCCCTTCGATACCGTTCTCGATCGCATCCGCTATCATCTGCATGTCTATATCATGTTCGTGTTCGCCGTGGATGTTTATCGGCATCTTGCCGAATGCTTTCAAGGCTGAACGTATAAACCTTATCGGTAATTGAATGTTCACGTTCTCGCCTTTGGCGGAATTCACTTTCACCTTCAGCATCTTTTCTGAATAATTAACGGCTGCAGGTTTCTCTTCCTCTGTTTTATGGTTGATGGCATCTATGAGCTCTGCGGCTTTTGAAGCATCTATCTTGCCTTCTTCGACCATCTTAAGTATTTTGCTTATGTTCTCGTTCATCTTAGATTCTCCTTTAGATTATTTTTTTATTTTTTTAATTGCGTCGTCAGCTCCGATCTCCCCTTTTTCCAGGCTGCTTATTATATCGGTTATCTCGTTTACGGACTCTTCCTCAACTTTATAACCGAGTGATTTTATCACATCATCAAGCTTTGCACGAACCGTCGGGTAGGAAATACCAAGCTCCTTTTCCACATCTTTAATGATCCCTCTGCATTTTAAAAACACTTCCGCGAAACCAAGCTGTTCGCTGCTGAGCATCTCAAACCGGGAAAGGTTGAATTCGCTTTCAATAACCGTTCCGCAGGTACTGCAGCTTAACCTGGTTGCCTTCAGCGGAGCATTACAGACGGGGCATTCGTTTATTAATTTGTATGGCATATCTATAATTATTTAATTGATACAAATATAATATGAGAAATTGATAAAGTCAAGTATTGACTTAATAATATTTATATATTATATTTGATATTATTAATTATATTAATAGCTAATTAATAATCTTAAATGTTCATTTCTTTTAATATTAAGCATCTTTTGAAACTTTTTGAAACGATTTTGTGTCTTCGTAATAAAGTTCTGTATTTAAAGTTGATAAAAACAGATGTTTTTTCAAACAATTCGAGTTTATTTGCAAGAATAAAATTTAATCCTTGACAAACGGGAAAAAAATGATTATTTTGGAAACTTTAAAAACTAATAAAGTTTCCCTATAACAGATAAAATGACCGACCCCCAAATAGAAAGAGATAAGATATTAAGATATACTGAGGTGAAATTTCAATCCGAAGGATTCTATAAAATATCGATGGATGAGATTGCGCACGACCTTCAAATGAGTAAGAAAACGATTTATAAATTCTTTCCGTCAAAAGAGAAGCTTGTAGAGAAAATAATTGATGATTCACTTTATTCGGCCAATAACGAAATCAATGCTATTTTAGGAACGGAAGAAGACGTCGTAACGAAATATGTGAAATTTATGAACATGTACTGCCGCATAGTTGCGAACAGCAGGGAAAGATGGTTAAAAGATCTTCAGCTGCATATGCCTGAGCTGTGGCAAAAAATAGATAAGTTCAGAAACGATAAAATATACTCAGGTTTAAGCCAGCTTCTTAAGCAGGGAAGAAAAGAAAAATATATTGAGAACTATCCGACTGAAATAATTATAGCCTGCTTTGCCTCCACAATCAGGGCTACAATAGACCCGGATTTCATATTGAACAACAAGTTCTCCATTGAGGAAGCTTTTATATATACATTCGAGATGCTCCTCAACGGTATTTTAACAAGGGCCGGAAGGGAAAAGTATCAAAAAGTTAAAAATGAAATATTCGAACACGAACTCATTTTATAATTATATAATTTTTTTTCATATACTCATGTTTCTAAAATATAAAACTCATATAAGAATACCGGCTACTATGGCTCTTACTCTTCTTATTGCATTTGCTCTCAACCGGCCGGTTCTCTCGCAGAATGTAAAAGTATTGACCATCGATGATGCCATTCAGCTTGCGAAAAAGAACAATTCAGATCTTCTGATAGCGAAAATGAACAAGATGCAGGCTGATGAAAAAGTATCCGAGGTTTACAGTAATAATCTCATCCCAAATCTCTCCTTAAGTTCCTCTTACATGAGGAATTTCAAGAAACAATTTTATGACATTTCCTTATTCGGTCAGCAATTCTCGTTCTCACTGTTAACCGATAACGTAGTTACGGCAACATTGCAGGTATCCGAACCGATCCCCATTCTGGGGACACCGGTATTTTCTGGTATCCGCATAGCTGAAACATACTCGAAACTCCAGGATGAAACTGTCAACCAAACGGAATTTAAGATCAAAGCAGATGTTAGAAAAGCTTTCCTGAATGTCCTCCTCCTCAAAGAAGTTGTTGCACTGAATAGTTTCAGCCTGCAGGATGCACAGGAGAACCTGCGTGTTGTAGAGTCGAGATACAAAACGGGAATTGTTACGGAATTCGATTTTATAAGAGCACAGGTCAAAGTAGAAACCCTGAAACCGGGTTTATCTCAGGCAGAAAATAATCTTACGATAAGCAAGAAATTCCTTAAGAACACGATAGGCCTAAAAACAGACGAAGATATAGATGTTAAAGGAACACTGGATTTTGATAGTACGGAGGTTTATACTGCAAGTACGGACGGCATCGTAAGAAAAATCACAGAGGGGAGTGTAGCCGTCAGGCAATTGAATCTCAGCAGATCTCTGAACGAGGAGCTGGTAAAAGTTGACCGTTCGGCACTGCTTCCCAAGTTCTATCTTTTCGGTTCATACGGTCTGCAGGCACTTCAGGATGACGGACGATCATTATTAAAATTCCCGTTCCAGACAGGCATCTCCGCAGGATTGGGTTTATCATGGGACTTAAATTTCATCGGCAATAAATATAAGATGAACCAATCAGCAATAGAAGTGAAAAAGACCGATGAACAGATAGCAAACGTCAAAGACAGGCTTAAGACACAAACACAAAGTATTTTGCTCCGCTTAGAAGACGCCAGGAACAGGATAATAGCCCAGGCTCAGACCGTCAAAATGGCAGAGAAGGGTTTGGAACTGGCTAACAGCTCGTTCAAAAGCGGTGTCATTAACCAGATAGACGTACTTGAGGCTGAACTTGGGCTAAATCAGGTCAAACTGGCTTATTTACAGGCAATATTCGATTATCTTAACGCTAAGATAGAGCTTGAGCAGCTGCTGGAAAAATAATTTAATAAAGAACAATAAATAATTTTGAAAGATATTATAATGAAAAAGAAGCTAATCAAATTAATAGCCGTACTTCTAGGTATATCATCTTTAATGTTTCTGTCATCATGCGGTAATAATAGCGGGAAAACCAATAACGATAAGAAGCTTCCGTTAGTAAAGTATACCGAGGTAAAACCGGTTCCATTTGCGGATAATTTTAAAGTTGTAGGAATTGTAAAACCTTTTGCATCGGCTAAAATATCTTCTGAAGAGGGCGGGTTGATATTAAGCATACCAAAAGACAAAGGCAGTTCTGTTTCACAGGGCGAGGTGGTAGTGCGTTTGAAAAAAGATGTGGAGGGCGCTTCATTGGAACAGGCGCAGGCGCAGTTCGAGCTTGCCAAAATAAATTACGAGAAACAAAAGGAGCTCTGGGAAGATAATGCTACAACCGAACTCCAGTATCTTACCGCTAAGTGGCAGATGGAAGCTGCCGATAAGGGTCTGGAGGTTCTGCGGACAAGGATAGCTACAGGATATGTACGCTCCCCCATCAGCGGCGTGATCGAGGACAGGTATATGAATAAAGGCGAGATGTCGGGTCCCGGAACCCCGATACTTAGCATTGTAGATGTATCACGTGTGAAGATATCCGCCGGAATACCAGAAAGATATGTCAACCTCATCAAAAAAGGGCAGAGCGTAAAGATAACTGTAGATGTACTTCCCGGTGTGGAGTTTGAAGGCAAGATCAGTTACATCGCCCCTTCACTCGCCAGCGGAAGCCGTACCTTCGAAATTGAAGTTGTTATAAATAATAAAGATAGAATGCTGAAACCCGAAATGAATGCTAATGTGCAGATAGCGCAGTACAGCACAGATAATGCGATTGTTGTGCAGCAGGATAACATAGTGGATTTCGGTGATGAGCAGTATGTTTTCGTACTTGAAGGAGACATTGCTAAGAAGAGAGTTCTGAAGCTTGGCAGCAGGAACGGAAACACGGTGATGGTGGAAAACGGACTTAAAGCGGACGATAAGCTAATTAACGTTGGATTCCAGACACTTGCGGATGGAGATAAAGTTCAGGTCGGGGAGTAATAAATAAATAAATAAAAAAAAAGTATTAGAAAATTATTTTGTAATTAATCAGATATGCGCTTTTTCAAATTATTTGTCAATAACAGGTCAGTCGTTTACATATTGATGCTTATGATTCTCATCTTCGGAATCATATCGTATGCATCGTTGCCACGGGAAGCGGCTCCCTCTGTACAGATACCTTATGTTTTTGTTTCTACGGTTTATGTAGGTGTTTCACCTCAGGATATGGAAAATCTTGTTACACAGGAGATAGAGAAAGAAGTTAAGGGTATAAAAGATGTTAAGACCATCACATCGGTATCAAGGGAGAGCTTTTCGATAGTCAGTATCGAATTTAATCCTAATGTAATTATCGATGATGCTCTCCAGAAGGTGAGAGATAAAGTTTCTACGGCTAAAACCAAAATGCCGAAAGATATAAAAGAACCGGTCATCAGCGAATTCAATATTTCCGATTTCCCGATACTCTACATAAATATTTCCGGAAATATGAGCCTTGCGAACTTAAAGGATATGGCTAAAAAGCTGAGCGATAAAATAGAAGGCGTTCAGGGTGTGCTCAGTGCAGACGTTGTCGGGGGTCTCGAACGTGAGGTCAAGATCAATGTTGATGCGGACAGGTTAAAATATTACAATCTCAGCCTGAATGATGTTATCAATACCATATCAGCAGAAAATATCAATATCCCCGGCGGGGGTGTTGATGTAGGAAGTTCGAATTATCTCATCAGGGTGCCCGGTGAGGTCGAAGATCCCGGAATTATCGGTGATTTTGTAATCAAGACAGACCAGAAAACCAATCCGGTTTACATAAGGGACATTGGGCAGGTTATCTATGGGTACAAGGACAGAACAACTTATTCCAGGGAAAACGGTACCGAAAGCGTCAGCATTGTAATCAAGAAAAGAAGCGGTGAAAACCTTGTAAGAATTAACGATGAGATAAAAGGACTTGTTGAAAAAGAAAAGCAAAGTTTACCACCCGGTGTGAAAATAAGTTTGACAGGTGACCAATCCAGAATAGTACGCAATACAGTGCACGAGCTTGAGAACGGTGTCATCACAGGTATGGTGCTTGTTATCTTGATTCTACTTCTGTTTTTGGGGATCAAGAACGCACTGCTCACTGCGACCTCTATACCTTTTTCATTCTTAATAGCTTTCGCAGTGCTCAATATGATGGGAATTACGCTTAACATCGTGGTGCTGTTTACGCTGATTGTTGTGCTGGGCATAATCGTTGATGATGCTATCGTAGTGATGGAAAATATATACCGCTTGCAGGATACCGAAGGGTACAGCTCTTACGATGCATCCATAGAGGGTCCGAGAGAAGTAATTAAGCCAGTATCGATTGCAACGTTTACCATTATATCTTCATTCCTCCCGCTCCTTTTTTTCCCGGGTATTGTGGGAGAGTTTATGAAATATATGCCTATCACTTTGATCGTGTGCCTGCTTTCATCTCTTCTTGTTGCCATGATAATCAGCCCGGTGCAGGCATCGGTTTTCATACACGTTCAGAGAGATAAAGAGAAAGGAAAAAAAGGACCCGTTTCAAGGTTCATCGAAGTGTTCGATACCAAGTTCTTCAACTTTATGCTTAAGCACTATGAACGTGGTCTGCGTTATTCCCTAAGACACAGAAAACTTACTATCGGATCTGTGGTGCTTTTGCTGATTGTAATGTTTGCTATATACCTAAAATTTAACAATGGAGTTGAGTTCTTTCCTAATGTTGAACCCAAGCAGGCAAACATTAATATCACAATGCCTGTGGGTACAAATACTGACAAGACAAATGAATTTACCAAAGAGATAGAAAAGAAACTTACGGGTTATCACGATATAGAATATTACATCGCAAATGTAGGTTCTTCTAATAACCCGCTGGATTTCAGCGGCGAAGGTATCCCGAACAAGAGTACTATTACACTGAACTTCCTCGACAAGATAGATAGGGAGCGAAGCTCATTTGAAACCCTTGAAATTGTACGAAGATCACTTGAGAATATTGCAGGCGGAGATATACAGATACAGAAGCAGTCGATGGGACCACCCGTCGGACCTCCGGTTAATATAGAAATCTCGGGAGACGATTTCGAAAAGCTCGGCTCGATCTCAAATGAAATTAAGAGAATTATCAAGGATATCCCGGGAATGAAAGACCTGAAGGATAATTTCGACCAGGCGAGACCTGAGATCAAAGTCACAGTGGACAGAGAAAAAGCCGCCCTGTACAAGCTGAATACTTCCACAATAGCTTTTACCATCAGGACCGCAATTAATGGAACTGCTGCAAGCACTTTCAGGGTAGGTGAGGATGAATATGATATGACCGTTCGTCTTGCTAAAGACCAGAGGGATAATATTTCTTCGATAGAAAATCTCTATATTGCCAATAAAGACGGCGTAAAAATACCACTCACATCAGTAGCAAACGTTGACTTCTCAGGAGGTCTCGGTGCAATTTACAGAAAAGACCAAAAAAGAGTTGTTACGGTATCGGCTAATGCAGAAGGCAGGCTCGGAAATGATGTACTTAAAGATGTTCGGGCTAAACTTGCCGATTACAAACTGTCCTCCGGGTATAATATCAAATATACTGGTGAACAGGAGGACCAGAAAGAAACTTCAGATTTCCTTGGCAAAGCATTCCTGGTCTCGCTGTTACTGATATTTTTACTTATGGTCATCGAGTTTAATTCGGTCAGCACACCGCTAATTATCATGTTCTCTGTTTTACTCTCGCTAATTGGCGTTTTTGCGGGACTGCTGTTAACTCGAACTCCGTTTGGTATTGTTATGACAGGTGTTGGTGTCATCGCACTGGCAGGAATCGTAGTGAGGAACGCCATCGTTCTTCTCGATTTCCAGAAAGTACTTGAAGAACGCGGCATGGATAGAGACGAAGCTATGGTCAAGGCGGGTTTGATAAGGTTAAGACCTGTATTTCTTACAGCAGCCGCAACCATAGCAGGTTTGGTTCCATTGACAACCGGAATCGATTTCGATTGGCTTGATTTTCGCTTTGTTATAGGAGGCGAGAATACCTCATTCTGGCGCCCGATGGGTGTGGCTATCATTTTCGGATTGACTGTATCAACATTTTTGACACTTGTGATTGTACCTGCAATTTTTTCAGCAATGGATGAAGTGAAGATAAGGTTTGGTTTGAAGAAGAGAGCTCAGGTTCCTGTTTCAGCACCTGCTGAAGCGTGATTTGATGAACTAGCCATTCACGCCCGTCTGCGACGGGCAAACTCCGGCGGGAATCCACTTTCAAAGTATTAGCAGAGTCTCTCGTAAGAGGACTCTGCGTTTTATTTTTGACATTTGAATCACCCGCACCTCACCACATCCTCTTCCACATTTATCACTTTAAATCCCCATTCGGTGATCGTATTTTCTATAGCCTTAATATCTGTTATATCTGAATCAAAAGTGACCTTTGCTATATTTGCTTTATAATTTGCCGATACATCCTTCACGCCGTCGATCTTCCCTACCTCGATCTTTATCGTATTCTCACAATGCACGCATGACATGCCTTCTGTTCTTATTTCTGCTGTCTTTATCATTTTACCCCGTCTTTTTAAATTACATTTGATACAAAAATAAAATAAATTTGTATTCGATAAAAATCATTAACTTATCCTATAAAAATGCGGATTAATGTAAAGGTCAAACCCTCAGCTGGCAGGAATGAAATAAAAAAGATCGATGAGACCCACTTCGAGGTAAAGGTCACTGTCCCTCCGGAAAAAGGCAAAGCCAACCAAAGAACCATCGAAATGCTCGCAAAGTACTTCAAAGTCCCGAAATCAAAAATTAATTTGATCAGAGGAGAAACATATAAGGAAAAAGTGTTTGAACTATGACAAGGGAGCAAGCGCCCTTGCTCACATTTATTTGAAACCAATGAAATCATTATTATCAGCTTAATCAACGGTCCAAATTTCTTTATTTTTTTGCATTAATTATTATTACTCTTTAGCTTATCTTGTTAATTATTTTATAATTTTACATTTCCTGTTATGAAAAAAGTATTTACTCTCATTATTATACTCAGCTTTTTTCTCTTAAGTAAAGAGATCTCGGTTGCCGACACGTTTTCCATTTGCGCAGTTGACCTCACAACCAACCAGGTGGGCGGTGCGGCTGCATCATGTTACAATACGCCTCCCGGCTGCATAATACTCAGCGATGTCCATCCCGGCATGGGAGTCATTCACACGCAGGCATCATGGCTGGCAGCAAACCAAAATTACGCTCACTCATTGATGGACCTGGGGCTTTCACCCCAGCAGATAATAGATTCCGTAGTTGCGCACGATGCCCAGAATAATCCTTCCATCCGTCAGTACGGCGTAGTAGATCTTATCAGCGGCGGGCGTTACGCATCATATACCGGAAGCGGATGCACAGACTGGAAAGGACATCTGAACGGTCCCGTATATTCAATACAGGGAAACATCCTCGCAGGACCGCAGATAATAGATTCTATGAAGGCACGGTTCCTGAACACACCCGGAATGCTCGCCATAAAGTTAATGTCCGCACTACAGGGAGCTAAGGTCAGGGGCGCTGATACCAGATGCTACAATAATAATACATCCTCAAGTTCGGCATTTATCCGCGTGGCTAAGAGCACAGACCCTGAAGCGGGCCCATACTGGCTCGACTTGAGCGTGTTAATACCTAATCCCGTAAACAAAGAGCCCATAGACTCACTGCAAAAATTATTCGATATCTGGCTTGCTACCGTCGGGCTTGTGGGGTTTTCCAACCAGGTTCCCGCTGAGTTCAATTTATACCAGAACTATCCCAACCCGTTCAATCCTGGCACAACGATAGCGTTCGATCTCGCAAAGGCTTCGACGGTGAAGCTGGTTGTTTATGATATCCTGGGGAATGAAGTCGCTGTACTGATAAACAATCTTTCTTTCCCTGCCGGCAATTTTGAGTTTACGTTCAATGCATCGAATCTCTCAAGCGGAGTATATTTATACAGGCTGACCGGATTCGATAACGGAGGTACAGGACAGTCATTCTCGGCAACCAAAAAGATGCTCGTTATTAAATAGAGTTTACATATATTCGTTATTCACAAATAACCGTTTTATATTCTTCTTGTTTTTTCTGTTCTGATGCTGTTCGGGGAATTGTTATCCTTTATATTTTGTATTCCTCTCTATACTCCTGTTAATAATAAAATAAATAAATTAAAATTTTTATTATGCAAATGAACTTAATAGGCAAGATCGGAATGGCGATCGGACTGCTGGGAGGATTAGCGGGACTCGCAGTCGGTATATATTTCGCACCTGTCATGGGTTCCATCACGGGAGCCATATTCATCATCGTTTTCGGCTGGGTTTACTTCGCATTCTTCCGAGGGCTTGGCGGTTCAAAAAAAATTCTCGAAACCGGCCTGCCTGCCCAGGCAACTATCCTTGAAGTAAGGGATACAGGCGTAACCGTCAATAATGATCCCCAGATAAAATTGATCCTGCAGGTGAACCCGCAAACAGGAATGCCATACCAGGTGGAAGTAAAACTACTCATCTCACGGCTCGAGACGTATAAATTTCAACCCGGTATGGTACTGCCGGTAAAATATGATCCCAATGATACGTCAAAAGTTGCCATCGACTTTTCCGGAGGAGCCGATTCGTCTGCAGGTACTGCACCTGCACCCGACCCTTCACAGGTTCAGCAGCTGCAGGACATGCTGGTGAAGATCGATAACGCAAACCAACAATTGATGCAGTACGGTGAAGAGGCGAAAGCGATCGTTATGAAGTATATACCTATGGGTATCAATGTCAACGGAAACAATCCCGCGGTCACGCTTGAGCTCGAAGTGCTTCCTACATCGCATGAACCGTTCAAAGCAACTGCGAAGGGAGTGATCAAAGATACATCGGTCCCAAAGTACCAGCCCGGCTGTGAAATATACGTGAAGTTCGATCCTAACGATACTTCGAAAGTTACGATATCACATTCGTGAAATCGGAAAAATAAATTTATCAAAGAACATATGCAGACAGGTCCATCAAAAGAAGAACTTGAAAATTACTTTAAGAACAGCCGCCAGTATTTTGACGAGCTCGCAAAAGAATATTACGAAACCGACAGAGAATATTATGACAAATACATAGCTCCGTTCTATAATCCGCTTACCGGAGCCGCGCGTAGCTCTAAATTACCCGTCATGATCATTATCATTTCGGCTGCTTTCGCAATAATATTCGGAGCGGGAGTTGCAATGTTCTTTCTTCTAACACAGGAAGAACCGGCACCAAACCAGACCCAGCAATCCAAACAGAACCCCTCCGTCCAGACCCCGGGTAAGAAGAATGAAGTTATGCCGGATACTGCATTTAACACCATAATTGATACAACCATAGCAGGTTTAAAAGACATTTCATTCTATCACAAAGGTTTAGTCTATTATAGTATGAAGGACTATTCCAAAGCTGAAGAATATTTCAAAAAAGTCCCTCCCGATGACATGAATTACAAAGACGCTCAGAAAAAGCTCACAGAGATAAAATCTCTCAGCCCCTCGGAAAGACGATACATCAAACCGCGGGCACTGGAAAGGACACAATAAGTGTTCAATAATGAAGAAGATATAACATATCCGAACGTTCCGGTTTGTTTTCTTTTCAGCGATTTTACTATTTTTTTTGTTACTTTTTTCCCTTGACTTAAATATTTTTATCTGCTTATTTGTATATAATAAATAAATGTACAACCTCATTACCGAGGAAATTTGATAACTTAACCGTAAGGAATATCGACATACTTCTTCTATTTATTCGCATTACCGCCAAATAAATAAAAATAATATGAAAGTATCAAAGAATCATTCTATTCTACTCAGAAGAAGTTTTCTTCTTTCATTCCTTGCAGTACTTCTCGTTTTTTCCGGCGAACTAAGGGCACAGGGAAGCGGCAATAAATACGCGGGTGAGTTTTTAGCAATAGGCGTAGGCGGCAGACCGCTCGGCATGGGTGGAGCTTATGTGTCCCTGGTCAATGACGTTACCGCAGGTTACTGGAATCCCGGTGCTCTTGCGTTTGTCAATTATCCGCAAATGTCACTCATGCATGACGAAAGATTCGGCAACCTTGTGAATTATGACTACGGTGCAGTTGCTATTCCTTTCGGAACAAGTGCTTCCATCGGGTTGAGCATCATCAGGCTGGGCGTGGATAATGTTCCCAATACCCAGAACGCTCTTGTCAAAGGGCTGAACAACACCGGATATTTTCTCGAACCGGGTGACCGTCTGGATTACAGCAAGATCACTTTCTTTAACGCAGCCGACTGGGCTTTCTTCCTTACATATGCGAAGCACCAGAGTGAGAAACTTTCTTACGGTGTAAACTTGAAGGTCATCAGCCGCAGCCTCGATTACGGTTCCGCATGGGGCATAGGTTTCGACATAGGCGCTGTGTACAGCCCGATGACAAATTTCCGAATTGGTGCGAACCTGCAGGATATTTCGACAACCCTGCTTGCATGGAATACCGGGACCAAAGAGCTTATCACTCCTACAGCGAAACTTGGCGGTTCGTATGACATACCGATATTCAGCACCGGAAGGATCACACCTGCCATTGACTTCGATGTGAGATTTGAGAACAGGCAGTTCGCTTCGATGGCGCACGTGGGTCCTGTCAGTGTGGATGCACATGCAGGACTTGAGTATGGATTCAAGAACCTGTTCGCAGTCAGGCTCGGGTATAACGATGTCAAACAGGTCACCGTCGGAGCCGGTATCAAGCTGCCAAAACTGAACATAGATTATTCGTTCGCAAAGTTTGACGGCAACGACCAGCTGGGCAACACACACCGAATATCCGTTATGTTCACTCTCGAAGATGAGAAGTTCAAAAGAAAAGGACAGTGAGACCCTCAAACTAAAGCTCTAAATTGTTCATCATACGATTTTTCAAAGAACGTCCTGCCAACAACGGGACGTTTTTATTTATATATAACAGTTCGGTCCAATATGAAAGTATAACTAGAAAAATCTTCATAAAAACTAAAGTATCTTTTATTAATTCTTAATTTAATCCAAAACCCCCCTTAATCCCCGCTCCTCCGAAGGCGGATCTTCGACTTTGATTAAAGGGGGGAAACAAGGGGGTTAGAAGTAAGAATTAATGCATGATTCTCAATTGATAATTAATTTTAGTTTATAAAAGTATTCTTAAAATTTTCCATAAAAAATTATTTTACAAAAGTTTTATATACTTCGTTTCTTTCGTATATCATTTTGAGTACTTTGCAGTTAAATAATTTAATAAATTTGTCAAGAAGAATTAAAATATTCTGTAATTGAATCAGGCTCCCGATATAAAACCTTACTATAGGGTCATTTATGCCACCATACTCATCATAGCGTTCTTATGGTGCGCCGGAATAATAGCCGCCCCGTTGTGGAAAAACGAAACCGATGTTCGGGGCGGTGTTTCGCAATTCCTTTATACATTCTACTCGAAATCCTGCCACCAGCTGGATGACCGCTCCCTTCACATTGCCGGAAATAAACTGGGTACATGTGCCCGGTGCACGACCATTTATTTCGGATTCCTGCTGACAACCATACTTTACCCGCTCGTAAAAAATCTCGGCAATCTCTACCTCCCGCCGATAGGGTTTCTGCTATTCGGTGCCCTGCTCGTCGCACTGGATGCGGGACTGGACACTTTCGATATCTTAAAGAACACATTCACTTCGAGGGAAATTACGGGAGCGATAATCGGTTTGCTTCTGCCTTTTTACATCATCCCCGGGACGATCAGGCTGTTCCATGAATTCTTCACTCCGCCGAAAATTGTGCCAAAAAAATAAATGAGTTAATATGCATGTAAGCAAATTTACGCCCATTATAATCAGCTCCGCTGTAACCATCGTTATCTCTTTAATGCCCTTTGTTAATTTTATCAACCTGCTGTGCTGCGGCAGTGTGCTGATTGGTGTTTTCACAGGAACCGCTTTTTACAATAACCAGCTAAAAAGTACAGGCGAATTCATACAGTTCAAGGACGGTGCCGCCATAGGGTTCTTATCAGGCATTATATCTGCCATCACTATTGTGATGTTTACCACTCTTCTTTCCATGCTCATGAAGCAGAATCCCGTTCCCGAGATGTTCAAGCTGATTGACCAGCAGGGCATCAAGATACCGGTCGAAATAGATCAATTCCTCCAGAAAATATCCGAGGAGTATAATAAGAACGGTTTCAGCATTACATTAACCATCATGTCACTTATTGCTGATATCATATTTTATCCTTTGTTCGGCACTGTTGGCGGCTTGCTTTCCGTCAGCATCTTCAGCAGAAGGAAGTATGCCTCTCAATAATTTTATCACAATAGAAAAATGCGATAAACGCACCGCACGAAAGATAAGCTGGGGCGTTATCGGATTCAGTATTCTCAGCTTTCTTGCCGTCACTTACTCCCCTTTCGAATACCTGTTCAAATACCTCGGTTACAAAGATTCCAACGGATGTCCGCTCCTGACTTTCACCGGCGTCCCTTGTCCCATGTGCGGAGTGGGGAGAAGTTTATGGTCATTGATCGAACCGCTTCCGCATAATGTTTTTTATTACAATCCTTCCGCATTATTTTTATTCATCATCGCCGCAATAATATTACTCGCAATTTTCATACTCAGCTTATTCAGATACCGCATAAGGTTAGGGGAAACTTTATTCAAGCTCTGGTATATTCCAGTATTGCTTCTCATAGTTGTCTGGGTGGTGAATATTATTTTCGGCCACCAGAACGGTTCATAAGGTTCATAAGGTTCATCAAGTTCGTAAGGTTTATAAGGTTATTAAAGTTTATAAAGTAAATTAAATTCATACATCAAAATCTATCCTTTCGATCAGAAATATATTATTGTCATTCTGAACGGAGTGAAGAATCTCATTCTCAAATTTACTCCGAGATTCTTCAGTCACTTCGTTCCCTCAGAATGACAATAACGAACCCTCGAAAACCTTTAAATTCTTAAATAAATTTGTCCGAAGGACTCCTTCGGAGAACTTTTAATTTTGAACTTTAAATTTTCAATTTTTTACTTACTACCCCCCCCATTACTTAAGTAATCACAAGTAATCAGGAAGCTCAGAATCGCCACTTTTGGGGCATTGAAGTAATGATTACTTAGTAATGAGAAGTTGTCATTCCCGCGAAGGCGGGAATCCATTTTAGAACCCCTCTTGGCTTCCCGCTTGAGGCGGGCTTGCTGCCGTTTCTCCCCTCCTCCTGCGGCGGATGTTCCATTTCCCGCACAAAGGCGGGCAGGCTGCTAAGGGGAGAAAATATTCTTCATATAACCTATTAATCATTGATAATTGTTAATTTATTGTTGATGGTACCCCCGGGTAACTTAAGTTACCCCCCTGACGAAATTATTGCGGTTACGTTTAATAAACACCATTTTTTGAGAATTTAAGTTAGGGTAACTTAGTTACCTTCGAGTTACCTATTTCACCTATGGCTCATTCCATGTCACCCTGAACATCTTGCCCGGCTCAGACGGGTGTTTCAGGGTCTAATTACCGTCTATATGAGATGCTGAAACGAGTTCAGCATGACAATTTTACATTATTGTCCCCCATTGTTGGTCTTGTGACCAACAACATATTTCACAAGTAACACACCCCTTTATCCCCTCTCTAGAGGGGATTTTTTTGATATTTCAAAGAACACCCAGAAACTGCAATTACAAATATACCACAATAATCTGCAGATTTCAAGTCAATAATTTTTACGCACTGCGAAAAGCAGAGGAAATCTGTCCGCAGGACTCCTTCGGAGAACCACAGATTACACAGATTAGTACGCCTTCGGCGGAGATTACGCTGATTTAAGCACAGATTTGAACAAGGGGGCTTGCCCCCTTGTATGTGAAACTCGTGAAAGCTTGCTCCCTTGTGTATGGGACACGTGGGGGCTTGTCCCTTTGTTTAACGAAACCCCGTAGGGGTGAAATATCTATAGAACACAGATAAGATACGGATTTTAAGCTCCAGAGGAGCGGAATTGCTTCATTTGACATTGTCATTTCGCTCCTACGGAGCTTTGGGAAGCTGAGCCAAATAAACACTATAGATATTGCGCTCCGAGGGAGCTATGTACACGATTTTACTCGTCTGACCACTGCGAGTGGTCTGACGAGTATGTTTTACAATACACAACCATTATGTCAATGTTTTATAAAAGCTTTTTTACATATATTTACGTCGTCTCTCCGTTATATAGTTCTGCGACAGGAAAGTCTTAGGGAAAAGATAACTTAATATTAGAACATTTAATGAATAAAACTAATAAAGCTAGAAAATCCAAACCTTTACAAGGTGACAACTCTAAGAGTTATTACGTTACGATTTGTTTTTTATTAATTATTGCAGTTTTATGTTTTATTTTCCTACCTTACACTTTAATTATTAGGCTAATGATGTCTGTGCTGGTTATTAGTCTAGTCATATTTACAAAGCCTTTTTTTATTGGATACAATCTAAAATCTAAACTGCCATATATTATTATTTGTTATTCATTATATTTTTGTATCCTATTTGCTTTAATCCTCAGTTACAATCTATATTTCATAATAGTCATATTTCTACTTTTAATTGGTCTTCTAATTTCTTTAATACCATTATTGATAGTATATAATCCGAACTATGATTCTTTTTTGAATTATACAAAAACGATTCTTGGAATATTGGCTGGAGTATTCTTAGCATTAAGTGTTTCTCAAGTATTTACTACTTTAAACATTTTACAGTCTACAAAAAATGATATCTATAGTTGCAGACAGAACACACGAACGATTATAGACAGCATACCAGATACTATTGATGATAATAGTTATAAGAATATTCCTATTGTATTTATATATAAACCTAATACAGTCATTGAAATTCTAAAAATGGAAAGAGTTCTGGAGCAAATATCACATAGAACCATAGAACAACTCAGTAGAAGGATTACAGAAATGAACACTCTTTATGATAAATTAAATGACACTAGTGGGAATTTTAAGATAAAAGGTTATAAATACCTTATCAATCTTAAAATATCTTTTAATCTTCTTTACTATGAGATAATGTATATGAGAAAAGAGATCAGTCATAAGGATTTAAATTTCTTAATAGACAAAGATATTGAAACGTATAAAGATTCATATTACATAAAGAATTTAGATAGTTTGAAAGATTTATATAAAGAGAAGGAATCTTTTTGAAGTAATTATTGGTAATTACATCGTATATTCAGAAGATATGATAATTAGGCGGGTAGGAAAGTAAAAAGAGTTTCATTTGTGAAACTATTTTGATACCAAGTTTAAAAAATCATATAAGATTATATTATAAAGCATTTATGCTTCTAAAAAGATCAGCATTTAAACCTGTAATTTTGCAAAACGTTTTTGCCAGATCTCTGGTCAGTACGATAGCTGCAGTATTTTGTTGATCATTATCAAGTGGCAATAGCTTATCATTTCTTAAATGAACACACCATAGGTAAATAGCTTGAATATGACGTAATATATCAAAAGCACCCATTGGATTTCTTACCATTCTACCCATTAATTCATATAGATCCACAATAAATGGAGGATCAAGTTGTTCGTTGGTTTTGGTCAGTTCACGCATTAATTTGAAGAAAGTTTCTTTCTCTCTTAAAGAAAGAGGACCACCATATATGTATGTTCTGAAATCCCGAGGTACATTGTCACTACCCTGAGAAAAAACATAACTAGCTGCTTCAAGCATACTATGAGCAAATCTTTCGAGGCCAGTAAATGCTAATAAAACATGTTTATCATTTCTTGGATCTAGAAGCGAAGAGATACTAGAAAAATTTTCTATTACATTTAATAAATTACGGTATTGTTCTATATACCAATATGAATATGATAGATAAGTATAAATTTTTTTAAAAAGCAACTGGTTTTCGTTAAGCTTAGTTCCTCTAGGAATCTTAATATTCCATTGATTGGAAACTTTTTCATATTCTGATATGTCTGATAAGGGTAAGAAATAGTGAATAATATTTAAATTCTTTTCAAGTTCTGAAAGTGATTTTTCATCCAGCACCCTTAGACCTAATTTAGGCGTTATATTCTTGGTATGGTTTTTAACATTGGAATGTATATAATATGCCTCATCTGCTCCAAAATAATCCTTCACTCCTTTTAACCAAAATAATCTACTAATATCAGATATATTTTTCCCTGTTTTACAATCACCAACTATTCTAAATCCATTAAAAAGATAATCATATTTTATTCCCAAAACGTCTAAATCAGTTAATGATATTCGTTTAATCATGGATTCAACGTTATCATACTGACTGAGTTCTACTTCAATAGGGCACCAATAACCCTGACAAAATAAAATTTTCCTGAAGCGCAATTTTAGATTAATATCCTGATTCAGTAATTCTATCATTTAACTTATTCCCCTTACTAATTTGCTCATTTGTTTTATAATTTCTGCACTGGTTAAATCAGATCTCTTAATTGTTTTTGATAATATCACACGAGTAGGGATAGGACCCTGATAACCGCTTGAGCTCAATAATGCATTTTGTGCTTCTAAATCTATCTTAGCACCAGGTGTTTCACCGTGTTGCAACATTTCTAGAGCTATATCTAAAGCTTTTAGGTTCTCAGCTGTATCATATATTACTAGATTATAACGCTGACCCCCTTCATCAACAATTCGCCCGATTAATTTTTCTACTAGCAATCCATATTGAGTAATCAAATCTGGATGACCTTTCTTGAATCGCTTGTCACTTCTTAACCGTTCTAATATAAGTCTTGGATACTTTATAGGCACATTTTTTGCATAATTTTGTCCATAACGAACGCAAGACAAAATAGCCCTTGCTTTATCCATAACTACAGATTCTTCTTGTGTCAAATTTCCATGCGGAGCAAAAACAAATCGTTGTGTACCTGTAGCTCCATTCACTTCAACAGGCATTAATACCCCTGTCAATATTGCTTCATTAAGAGCTTTATTTTTATATTTTATGAGTTCTTGTAGAGGTAAACCTTGATAATTCTTCAATATTTCTAGAACGTTACCCACTTCTCCAGGAAATTTTTTTGCCCATTGTAAATAAACTATTGGGTTACAATCAACCGCTAATGGGGTATATATCATGGGTTTTCCATCTACGGTTCTTGTATCTACCAGCGATCCAGATTCCATAACATCAAAGATAATGGATTCTTCACTCGAACCAATGCCAATTGATTTTACAAAATTCTCTCTTTCTTTCGGCCCTTGAAGAAGTGTATTTAGCATCAAAATACTAGCTTCTTCAATTTCAGATGGTTTTATCAATTTCCATCTTTCACCTAAATCTGTATACCCTGATCTAAATTCTGGAATCCGTAAATCTACCCTTTTAATTGTATCGCCTGATCTTATAATGGAAATAAAATCAATTTCTTCTAATTCCCTTAAAACCGCAGGTAGTTCGATGCTA
>JBEKSX010000043.1:0-24342 GCA_049516635.1 Ignavibacteria bacterium
ATTCGCAAGAGAGTGTTTTAAAACACTCTCTTGTCATTTATACTCATTTAACTTCACAGAAGCCCTGTTACATCGGTGCAATGTGTCAAATCAATTATTAAGATCACATTTCTTCTTTCTGCATAGCTCACAGCACTTACACTAATTGTCTCAAATGACCCTTGTTATTAAGAATATAAAAATAATACCGAAAACAGTAAGTCCGATAATTTTAAGTGAATCTTTATTTTTATGTGCTTGGGGAAGGATATCTGATGCACTAATATAAATGAGAAATCCTGCAAAGAAACTTAGATAAAGAAATATATAATAATTCGGAATATCTAAAAATGTAGTGACTAAAAATCCCACTATTGGTGCTAATGCATCGAAAAATAAAAATATTCTAGATTTTTTTACGGTATTGTTATTCAACAACATTAATGTTACTATATTAATCCCATCTGTAAAATCGTAAGAAATTATTGCCAGCGAGACAAAGATCCCAATTGATTGAGAAACTTTAAATCCCAGACCTATACTGATCCCATCTATTAAACTGTATATTATCAACGCCAGAGCTGATAATACACCTACCTGTGGGTGTTTATGTTCAACATAATTAATTTCATGAGAATAATGTGCGGCAAAAACCTTTTCATAAATGTGAAAGATCAAGAATCCCGAAATTAGCGCAATCATTGCATACGTCGAAGAAAAGCTATTCTTATTAATGAGTTCGATAATCGCTGGGAGAACATCAAAACATACAACCCCAAGTATAACTCCACCAGCAAAACCCATAATTAGGTGCAGCTTATTTTTAAAGTTAATTGTGAATAGTCCGCCGGTAAAAGTAGATATAGAGGTTAATATAGGAAATAATATTTGCATAAAAGTTTAAGTTTATGTTAGACCAGTGCTATTATTACAATTTAATGATAAATCTAAGAAAAGAAAGTAAACTAAAACTTTCAAATCATAACTTATAGCCTGTTCATTGCTTTATGAACAGGCTATTAGATTAATATCTTTTTAAGAAAGAAATAATTTATATGTGTAATGCCAGTTTTAAAATTACATTTCTTCTTTCACCATAACTCGCTGCGCTGAAATATGCACCTTTCAGTAAATAACTATTGTCCAATATATTTGTAATATAAATTGATGGTTCAGCGGTCATTGCACCTTTAAGATGGAAAGTGTAACCTGCACCTAGATTAAAAATAATTGATGGGGGAACATGTGCATCTTTATTAAAATCAAAAAGCCCTGTTTGGTAAGGAACATTATTTGGATTGCCATTCGTTAAGCCCGAACCGTAGATAGAGGTTAAGTTTATAAACCAATTACCCGGTTGATAGTTTATTCCTCCAACTATTGATAATCTCTGATCATGGTCTAAGTCGGTGGCAGGACCATCATTTGTGATAGTTAAAAATCCGCCTGTTACAGTCCCCGAACCGTATGCATGAATTATTGAAACATTTAGGTAACCCGATATTGGAACTTTCGGATGATTATATGATAAAGCTATTCCTAATCCGGTTGTCTTTATGGTGGCTATATTTACAGGTGTTTTTACGGCACTGGATCCGATCGTTTGATCATCTACTCCCGGGCTCGCATATATATGGAAAAAGTCAAGTTTTGCTATTAGGCCAAACGGGAATGTTTTCACAAATGCCGATTCATAAAAATCTTCTCTCGCAGAAAGTGTAGGCACCCCCGAATTCGTAACATTTGAAGCTAATTGCCTGATACCTTCTATGTTATTTGGCATGAAGTGTTTTCCATAATAAAGGTAAGCTGAATTCGATTCATTAAAGAAGAAATTCAGTTTTATCCTCGGACTCACTTGCCTTTCCATTTGTACATCTGGTGCAATATGCTGATCGTATCTTAAACCCAGATCAAGCTTTAATAATCTTATCGGTCTCCATTCACTTTGAGCGAATGCGCCAAAATCTGATCCTTTGAAATTTATTAAAACATTTGGTCCCGCATTTCCTGCACTGTCTCTTGAAGTAAAATGTTCTTTGCCGTCTGTAGCACTGAAATTAATACCAATATAAGACATGAATGAGTTCGACAGGCGGAAATCATATTTTGTCTTCATACCGTAAGTATTAAAGCTTCGGTCTTCGGTCAAGGCATATAAAGTGCTGTCACCTGCAAATTGGAAAGTTGTCGGACTTTCCGGACCGGGTGTATAAAGCAGACTTCCCTGGCGAAAAAAGAATCCGGCAAAGAAATTGCTTAACCTATCTTTATTCGTAGATATTGAGTGAAACCATGAAATATTTTCAAATGAATTGCTTGTTGTTTGATTATCAGGGGAGTATCCTTGTTCATTTATATCGAAAGGTACCTGTGTTATAGTTTTGCTGTAATTAAGGTTTGCAGTAATATAATCGCTCTTGCTTATCCTATAATCGAACTTGCCGTAAAGATAGTAATCTGTTCCCCGATCGTTAAACAGTGTTGCTGTTGGTTGGTCTATTCTTCTATCAGTTTCCTGGCGCGAACTCGAAATAAAAAAACCGAGTTTATCTATATTATCGCTAAGAGAAAGGGATTGCCCGTTCGAATTTATGCTCCTGAATGGACCGACTCTGCCGCCAAGGGTATCACTTGCAGCATTGCTTGATTGACCTGAGGTAACCTCCGTTCCCGGAGAAAAAGGTTTTGTCCCGTTGAAAACGAGGTAACTTCCGGCATAAGTTGAAAAGTCAAGATGCAATTTTCCTTTAGGAACCAGTGTATGAACATCCATAATTGCAGCCATCTGTCCGCCGTATTCGGCGGGAAAGCCGCCTGTATAAAAGTTTATCCTGTCGAGCACTTTGGGATCAACGACCTCGTTTAACCCTCCGAACACACCTAAAGGAACCGGTAAGCCATCGATATAGTAAGTGAATTCTCCATGCATTCCGGAAATGTGCACTTCACCTGTCGGAGCACGAACTGCACCAAGTAAGTTCTCCTGGATGATATTTGTCATTCGTGCACTTGGTGCACCGTGATATGCCTCAGATTCAAAAAACTGGTTTCCAGAAGTATTATCTATCGATGTAACAGTAAGCTCATGCTCAGCTATTACATCGATCTCTTTTGTAGTATATTCCTTTAATCCAACTGAATATTCGATATTAGATTCTTCAACATAGATAGTAGCCGAATAAAAATCATATCCGCTTAAATATACGGTCAGATTATACGTTCCGGGTACTATATCCTGAAATACTGCCTTCCCCATGACATTTGACTCTTCATTTTCAATCAGGACCCCTTCTCTTTTTAAAGTTACTTTAGAACTTTGCAGGGGTACTTTACTCGAAGCATCAAATACATATACAATGAAAGGGATATTATTTATCCCGGATGATTCTGCTCCTTGAGAAAATACACCCGAAAATAATATTAACATTAATGATATTATTAAATTTAGTCTACTCATAATAAAGTATATAATTTTTTTAAATTGTTGTAAAGCCTGGTTTAAATAATAACAAACCAGCCGAAAAAGAAAAATATTTAGAATAGTAATATTATGAGTGAGTAGGGGGTGCTCTATCGGATAGAACTGACGGGTGGTTCAGTTCGGGTTTTGTTAGTGTTTTGAAGAAAGATATAAATTCGCGGGTCGAAGGGGTAATTATTACTGGATTAATTATTATATCGGCTTTAGAGAAGGAATGAATAATTAAACAGATCGGGCAGTTATTTTCGTCAAAATTCGGGTCAGAATGATTGTGAAAATATTCACTGCTTGATATAAATAAAACAGTGAAAATTAAGATTAAAGCCGTTGTTCTATATTTCCATATTATATACATATTCCCTGCAAATAATGTATTTAGTGACTGATAAACAAGACATTATCAAATAACAATTTATGGAGCTATTGCGTTCCGGCTTATCAAATAACATAAAAAGTAAGCGACAAATTAAAAATAGCCGCTAATATATTTACACCTAATAAATTAAAAGCCCTGCTAATAATTTAACAGGGCTTTTATGTAACTGTACTTTATACAGAGATTACCTTTCACTCGCCTATTTTCACCAGATTCGTCTGATATTTCAATTTGTTCAGCCTCTTTATATCTTTTAACGCAGGTTTTTCTATTTCATATAAGCCAACAAGTATCTTGTATGTAGAAGTATTGCTCTTCTTTGAGGCGTCATTGACAGTGATCTCTTCAAGATAGATCTTGGTGAACCCGTCCCTCTCGAGACGTCCAATTCTTCTGTCTGCCAGCGATTTATCGCTGTATGTCCCTACTTCGATCGAGTATCCTTTCACTACTGAGAGTTTGTTCGAAAGATCGTAGAACCTGATAAGCGAATCGATATTATCGATCTGCTGGTATAGATTCGAATCAGATCCCTCGTTCTGCGTTCTGGGAGTGATGATCTTTATTCTCAAGGTTCCGTTAGACTTGAGGTTCTTGTTTATTTCGAAATCACTTGTATTTCCGTCTTCTGAGTCGAACTCAACGAAGACCTTTGAATCAGCATCGAGCTGTTCATTCAGAACATCAGTAGTTTTATATTTAGATGTATCCAGTTCGGAACTATCATAAGTATCATTAGGGTCAATACCGTTTCTTAGCATTTCGGCTTCGGACTCGGTAATCATCTCAATTTTAACCCGTGCAGTACCGCCCATTAGAATCTGGTCCTTTGCAGCTCTGGAAAGGTCAATGATTCTTCCTCTTACATAAGGGCCCCTGTCATTGACTATCACGACCGTATAGAGATTATTTTCAAGGTTTGTAACCTTCAGAAGGGTTCCAAAGGGTAAGGTTTTGTGAGCAGCAGTAAATTCATAGGTATCGAACCGTGTACCACTAGCGGTTCTGTGACCCTGAAATCCTGGGCCATACCACGAAGCCTCACCAATTTCAACAAAACTTGAACCGGCAGGATCTCCTTCGGAAAGAGCTATATTGGACAGATTGGCCGTAAGCACAAGTTGTACAGTTAAAAAAAAGAGAAACGACAAGATTTTTGTTTTTAACAAACTATCTCCTTTCGCTTTTGTTATGAATTCCTGCCCACTCAAAAGATATCAATAATGTAACAATTAGCATTTAGGCAGTTAAATTTAATGTGCTCAAGTTAAAACACTGAACTTGGAGCGTTTTCTTTTTTTTATTGAGCTAGTGCTCAAACTTATAACAAAGAACTATATTACTACCCTAATTTACAGGGTAATCAAAACTTATTGTTAGAACGTCATTAAGGACTATATTATCCTATTTCTTGCGTTTCAAAAAGGTCAGCCAGCGGAACTTATCTTTTCCATTATTAGTAATTTCGAAGAAAGCATCCTGAAGCTGTTTTGTGACCTTGCCAGGTTTGCCATCTCCCACAATAATCTTATCTATTGATTTTATGGGAGTTATCTCCGCTGCCGTCCCCGAAAAAAACACTTCATCGGAGATGTACAACATCTCACGCATAATATTGGTTTCCTTCACCCTGTATCCCATATCCTCTGCAAGCTTCATAATGGAATCCCGGGTTATCCCTCCTAAAATGGAATTGCTAACTTGCGGAGTATAAAGCTCGCCTTCGTAAACCAGGAAAACATTCTCTCCGCTTCCTTCACTTATATAACCGTTGATATCCAGAGCAATTCCTTCCGAGTAACCGTTCGTTATAGCTTCCATCTTTATCAGCTGACCGTTCATATATGCACCGCCTATCTTTGCCATCGTAGGCACACTGTCCGGTGCGCTTCGCTTCCATGAGGAAACGCAAACTTCTATACCTGACTCTAATGCACCTTTTCCGAGGTAAGAACCCCATTCCCATGCTGCTATTGCAAGATCTACTGGATTTTTTAAAGGATTTACACCAAGATCATCGTATCCTCTGTAAGCTATAGGCCTGATATAGCATGCTTCAAGTTTATTTGAAGTGATCGTGTCTATGATAGCCTGACGGATCTCCTTGAAAGAATAGGGGATATCTACCCTAAAAATTTTTGCCGAATTAATCAGTCTTTTGACGTGTTCATCAAGACGGAACACTGCAGGGCCTTTTTTTGTCTTGTAGCACCTGATTCCTTCAAAAAATGATGAACCATAATGTATTACATGAGAAAGAACGTGAATTTTTGCATCCGACCATTTAATGAACTTCCCGTTCATCCAGATCGTATCTACTGCTTTAATTGCCACTATATAACTCCCTTATTTAATTAAGAGTTTTACTGAAAATTCTATAAGTTTTATATATATATGCACCAAGATTTTCAGCAGTTTGTCTCATAGGCATATTATCCTCCAGTACCCATGAAATTTCGCCTGCTTTAATACCTTTTCTGTTGCCTTCTTTAATAGTTTCCAGATAAAATACCGAATCTATGCCTTTTTTTTGATACTCGTGTTTTACACCCATGATAATTATTCTGACCATATCAATCTTCTTTTTTCCGCTCAGGAGCTTGAAAATGCCAAATGGAAGCAATCTTCCGTTCATTTTCTTCAACACCTGGTTCAAATCAGGGATTGATAGCGAAAATCCCGCCGGAACACCGTTTATCTCGGCTATTATCACAAAATCAGGGTCAACGATAGCTTTTATATTCTTGCCAATATAATCAAATTCAGCGGTTGTCATCGGAACAAAGCCCCAGTTGTATTCCCACGCATTGTTGTATACTTCTTCTATCCTGTGAATCTCATTATTAAGGTCTTTCATATTCACCTTTCTCGTGACCACACCTTCTCTTGATCTGATGATCTTTGCAACCCTTTCCAGTTTAGCCATCAATTTCTCATTTTTGATCACTTCAACCGGAATATAATACGCATAAAGGTCTTTTTCTTTGCTGAAACCGAAATCCGTTATCTTTTTCTCGTAATGCGGGGGATTATAGGTCATCATAATAACCGGATTAGAATCAAATCCATTGACCAGCAACCCGCATTCATCATTTGTGGAAGGATTCATGGGACCCATGATCTTATCGAAACCCTTATCCTTGCACCAGCCGCAGGCTGTGTCAAGAAGAAGATCCGATACTTCTTCATCGTCGATTGTTTCAAAGAACCCGAAAAACCCAGTTTTATCCTTATGAAAACTGTTATGATTATCGTTCTTTATGGCTGCTATCCTGCCAACCGGTTTTCCGTTCGATTCCGCCAGGAACAGGTCCATTTCAGCATGCTGGAAGAACGGATTTTTTTTGGGATTCAGATTATTCCGGACGTCGAATATCAGGGGAGCAACCCAGAACTTGTCGTTTTTGTATAATTTCCAGGGGAGCTTAATAAACCGCATTTTATCAGCTTCATTCTCGACTTTTTTGATCTTTACCAATATCGAAAAATTCTATTAAGCTTCTAAATATATAATTAACATACAATATAACTCTATTTTTTTTAAGAATCAATCATTCATAATGGTTAGTGAGTAAGGTGTATAATTTCTCTGACAGATATCGTTAGAAATAGAACATATAAATTATTAAAAAACATCATATAAGAAATTTTCGATTGAAAAAACAACAAGATAGAAAATAGGGTACATACCCCCACAAGTTAGCTTGTATTAACTTGTTCTAATTTGCAGGAAACGCAAGAAATTCACTCATTAGCTTGTCTACCCAGCTTGTTCAAGGTAGTTACACATTAATAGTTTCATAAGAAATTAGTAACAAATTTTCAATTTGCACTAATTTTACAATTTAAATTTTTTCCAAAGGACTCCTTCGGAGAATTTTTACTTTTCTCTACCCCACCCCATTACTTAAGTAATGACAAGTCAAAAAACTTAACAGAATCGCCACTTTTTTATACATTAAGTAATGATGACTTAGTAATGACCCCTATCCCGCTAAAGCGGGACTCCCCCTTGTCAAGGGGGAGACAAGAAATTACAAAGATCACGCGCGTCCCCTCCTTTTCAAGGAGGGGTGGATCCGCTTCAAGCGGGGGGGTGGTCTGTGTGTGAGTACCCCCCGGGTAACTTAAGTTACCCCTTAAGCCAAAAAACGTTAATTATTATCTAGAATCGTCACATTTTGAAGATTTTAAGTTAGGGTAACTTAGACCGAACCCCACCCCCGACAGGCCTGCTTGAGGCGGGCAGGCAGTCGGGGTGCTCCCCTTTCCCGCTCAAAGGCGGGCAGGCTGTAAAGGTGAGACAAGCAACCATACCTGAAATATGACAAAGAACTTAAATATTACTATCTGCAAATATAATATATCAAACTGCAGAAATCAAGTCAAATATTATGGGATAACTGAGGATAGCAGTGGAGGAACAAAATGTCTGAACCACTGATTCTCAAGATGTTAACGATTACACGGATTAATCAGCGGAATTATTCTTATTATTTGAATCTGTGGTTCAGAAATTAAGGAAGGTTTATTTGATCAACATCATCCTTTTAGATTCGTTAAAAGAATCAGTTGTTAATTTATAAAAATACATCCCGCTCGGAAAATTTGTGGCGTCCCACTCAACTTCATATGTACCGGGTTGTAATTGCTGGTTTAAAAGAACAGCAACTTCATGACCCAAAACATTATATATTATCAATTTCACATTATTGATAATTGGCAATTGAAAATTGATAATCGTCTTCGGGTTGAACGGGTTTGGGTAGTTTTGAGAAAGGGAAAAAGAATTCGGAATCTTAGTAGACAGAATATTAATACCGGTCATTAATGTTGTGAAATGATATACACTCGACCATGGACCCTGACCATAGATTGATGATATTGCCATAGTTTTCCAATAATAGGTGGTCGAATTTTGAAGCCTGCCCGGGGGAACTTGATAAGAGTTTGTTGTTACCGTAACAGAATCACGGATTTGATTAAAAAGCGAATCGGAGGCTATAAAAACTCTGTACGAATAGGTTACTACGTTATCAAAAATTTGCATCCATTGTAGAATTGGAGTAAGACTAACACCTGAAGCACCATTTATAGGAACAGTCAAAACAGGTGGTGGTGGAATAGTTATAATTCCCCCTGTCGTCGTTCTCAATATCAATCCATAATTGCCCACGGCCCATCCTGTCATGCTATTTATCATTTTTATGTCATTAACCTGTGCGGTATCGCCTACATATTGATTGGTCCAGCTGGTTCCGAAGTCGGTAGTATAAATTATCGTTCCTGTTCCGGCACCGTAACCTGTGTTATTATTTAAAAAACTAAAGTTGTTTACGCTGGTACCAACGCTCATTTGTACCCAGTGCCTCGCTGTATCCAAAGTTCTATATATGTTCAAAGGGTTAAAATCTCCTCCAAAAAGAAATCCTTCAGAACCATCAATCAGGTAAACTTTCCTGAATAAACTGCACCCTCCAAAATTATAGCAGGAAGCCACAGCACATGTATCATTAGGTTCAGTATGATTTATACAATACCAGCTAAGACCGCTGTTAGTACTGCGGAATGCATAATGATATGTGATAAAACCATGTAAGAGATCATACCACGCGCCGGTACAAATTCCAAAATTCAAGCTGCCAAAATAGACAGAGAATACGGGTCTTCCATTTGGAGCCCCGGAACAATTCCAGTTATTTCCGCCATCAATCGTGCGGCAGATCTGTGTGCTATTACATATCCAGCCTGTATCAGTATTCATGAAATAAAAATCTAAGGGTCCGTATTGATATACAAGGGACCAGTTAGAACCCCCATTGGTAGTTTTATACAGGTTCATTGCTGAGACATCGCTTGTATAACCGGTATTAGAATTCATAAACTGAATTTTTTGTCCCGCTCCTGATGGTAAGAAAACCCAGTTAACTCCGCTATTGGTTGTTTTGTATAGACTTCCGCTAATTCCTATAAAACCTGTGTTTTGATCTAAAAAACTTAGAGATGTTATGTTACCATAATTTGGAGGATTTATTTTCAACCAGCCGGTCTGAGAAAAGACATATTGATTGAATGAAATAATCAATATTAATAATTTTATAAAAATTGGTTTCAATATAATCTCCTTTTTAAACTTATGTAGAAATTTTAAATGTTTAGATTTTATTTTTTAAAAGAACCAACTTTTGTGTCCGCAAGAGTAAAATCTTTACTTTGGTTCATTTTATTTACTTTATTAGCACCATCCTTTTAGATTCGTTAAAAGAATCAGTTGTTAATTTATAAAAATACACCCCGCTCGGATAATTCGTAGCATCCCACTCAACTTCATATGTACCGGGTTGAAGCCCCTCCTGTCCTCCCCAAAGGGGAGGAATAAGAGATGCAACTTCACGGCCGAGGAGGTCAAAGATCTTTAAGGTCACGAACCCCCCAACCCCCCTTTCGTAAAGGGGGGACAATGGGATTTGAAACTTAATCTTTGTTGACGGGTTGAAGGGATTGGGGGAGTTCTGGTCTAAAGAAAAAACCAGTGGTGTTTTCTGCTCGTTTTTAATTATTCCAACATAACAGGGTTGTACGCAGATGCTGTCAAGATATATATCATTTCCGCCTAAAGGTTTTGCAAAGAAATTAATTTTGTTTGTACCAACCGGTAAGTATAATCTTTTCATTGACCATTGAGATGCAGATGGTATAAACTCAGAATCAATTGAAGGTGCTGTTTGCAGGTCCGACGGTCCCAATCTTGCAAGCAAATTCCATGATGCACCGTTGTTAGAGGATCTCATTATTATCAACGAATCCTGAATATATGGCGGTGTTGCAGGATAAGGCGCATAGGCATAATCGAATTCAAGAGAATCGCATGAGCTAATTGCGGTGAAACGGGGTGTTATCATATTTTCACTCATTGCAGTAATATGCCCGCGGTAATATGCTGCGCCGACACCAAGTCCGAATCCGCTGACGTTCGCATTCCTTAACCAGTGAGTTGCACCCGGTGATAGGGTCCACCAGGTTGGAGGAAAACTTGCTGAGCTGAACCCCTCACACCAGGGTAATGCGAAAGTGGGAGGTACAATGCCTGTATCTGTATATATCTGTGTATAAGGAACAACATTCGGCGGATAAATAGAAGTAAAATTGCTGCCGCCTGCACAAATAAATTTCATTATTGACGATGAAAAATATATTGAGCCGGATTGTGTTTCCCCGACATTGTATGGTAAATATGGTTGCCATGTCCATGAATTATTACCGGGACTATAAATCGAACATTGATTGCTATCTTCAACTATAACACCTTTCGGTGCCCATGGTTCTGCAGTACCGATACGCCATCTCAAATCAATAGACCAGATGTTTCCCTGCGTCCATGTTATCTGACTCCTGTTTGATTGGCTGATCAAACCCCTGTACAATGAATTAGAATTTCCTGAATAGTATGATGTACTTCCTCCAACATATACCAACGTATCCCCTATGGCGGTAAAACCTCCTAGGCACCTGGCTGCAGGAAGAGGAGTCGCTGTCCTCCATGTGTTTGAATATATATTGTATAGATACACGTTCTGCATAGCAATTGTACTATCTTGATAGAATCCACCGGCTGAGTATATCAAGCTGTCCTGATAACCAACACATCTGTTGCCGGCAATACCTGAGGTATTTGGTTCTGTTATATCTGTTATTTGCATCCATGTGTTGGCATTTATGTCATATCGGTAACAGTGTTTATCAGAACTGTGTTGTGATGATGTCTTCAGACCGCCTACTGTATATATAAAATTACCGAGCCTGGCACCTCCAAAGTATGCCCGGGGTGATATGTGATTTGCACAGGTGTCCCACGAATTTGTATTTAAGTTATATCTTTGATTTTTTCCTGTGAATGTCCCTGTACCTGTTAGGTCTCCGCCTATTACATACAGCCAGCCGGTATCGTTTCTAATGTATGAAACACCTGCACCGCCCATAACCGGAAAACTTATATTTGCTCCCAGATTCCATGTACCCAGTAGTTGATAATCAGGTGAACAGGGAGGATTACCCGTAATGCTTAAAAGAAAAGAGTAGGATAAGGCGGTAATACATATTAACAACAATACCGATTTAATGAGTGCCCCTTTACTCATAATCTTTGCGGTTAAGTTAAAAAATTGTTTATTTTATTAGCACCATTCTTTTTGTTTCGTAAAAAGCACTAGTTATCAATTTATAAAAATACACCCCGCTCGGATAGTTAGTACCATCCCACTCAACTTCATATGTACCGGGTTGTAATTGTTCATTTATGAGAGATGCAATTTCACGGCCGAGGAGATCGTAAACCTTGAGGGAAACTGACAAACTCATCCCCCTAGCCCCATTCGAAGGGGGAATTGAAAATTTTATTTTTGTTTTCGGGTTGAAGGGGTTGGGATAGTTTTGGGAGAGGGTGAATAATTTAGGTACTTCATTGGATGATATTATGCCCGTTGTTGACTCCACGCTTCTGAATAATCCGCCGAATGTTCCTGCGAAAACGTAGCCGGACGAACTTACGCCAAGAGACTGTATAAAATGATCAAATAACCCTGTGTTTATCTGTTCCCAGTTATCACCGTTATTAGTGCTTCGCCAGCAGCCAAGGTCTGTAAATTGTCCGCCAAGGACCCCTGCAAATACCTGCCCCGTACTATTAACAGAAACAGACCATGTTTGAAGTAAACCTGCACCAAGTACCTGCACCCAGCTATCTCCGTTGTCTTTTGAGCGGAAAACCCCGGAACCATAAGTTCCTGCAAAAATATGTCCGCTTGAATTTACCGCGAGACTCATTATCAGATTTGTTGTGAGCCCGTTGTTTATTGCCGTCCAGTTATTGCCGTTATCCGTTGAGCGGAACATTCCTCCGCCATACGTGCCTGCGAATAATTGATCGTTCTGGTTAATTGCCAATGCATAGACCTGGGGGTTGGTCAAACCGTTATTTGCCCTGAACCAGTTATCACCGTTATTAGTTGATTTGTAAACGTTATCATTTGTCCCGGCAAAAATATGACCGGCTGAATTGAATACAAAATCAAGAACATTATTATAGTTATATGTGAATCCTGACATAGCAACTGTCCAATTCAGACCATTGTTGGTTGAACGGAAAACTCCGCTAAGCGGTGTACCTGTCAATGGAAAAGAACCTGCAAAAAAAGTACCGTTCGGATGAACCCGTACCACATTAAGCAAAGTATTAGTGATGCCCGCATCGGACTGGATCCATGAAGTACCATTATCCGATGAAACAAAGACCCCGCCCGTAATACCCGTAACAATATTACCCGATGGTGTAAACGTAACCGATTTAACCGCACAGGCATTCAGACCTGAGTTCGATCTTACCCAATTCTGACCATCGTTTGTGGACATAAGAATTCCTATACCACCGGTACCAGCAAAGAGATTGTTTGAGTTGTAGAAAATAACGTTCACTCCAACATAAGGATTTGTGAAACCGGAGTTCATCTGCACCCAGTTATCCCCGTTATTGGATGACCTGAATGTACCGGTTGCGGTTGCAGTATAAATATAAGCAGCATTTCCGCCAAAGCCATTTATACGGTTATCTGTTATTCCGCTGTTCGCTAGGGTCCAGTTATTTCCGTTATCAGTTGAGCGGTATACACCCACACTTGAAATTCCGCATAAGAGCGTGTTATTTGGAAGTGCATTTAGTGCAGATGTATATCCAAGGTTAAGACCGTTATTGATAACAGTCCAGTTTGCACCGTTATCCGTCGAGCGGAAGACACTGCTTGAGGTTCTAACGTACATATTGCTGTTGGGAGCTACCGTAAGAGAATAAAGTGTGTTACTCCCAGGTAAACCGTTTCCGGATATTGCCCACGATATTCCATTATCTGTTGAAACCTGCACTGTATTCTGGGCTGATACAAATATCCTGTTTGCTGCATCTATAACTAGCGAGTAAACAGGAATATTCTGGAAAGCAATAGTCAGCCAGCTTGTACCGTTGTCTGTTGAACGGTAAAGAGCGCGGTCTGTTGAGGCAAATATATAATTGCCAGAAGTGACAGCAAGGTTGTTTATCCTGCCTTCAACTATACCTTGGATGGATTGCACCCAGGTGCTTCCGTTATTTGTAGAATAATACACACCGCTTCCGTAGGAACCCACATATATTTTGCCGGTTCCGTCAATAGCATAACACGTTATGGTTCCTCCTTCGGGTCCGCTGAGCTGCTCCCAGAAATCCTGTGCATAAATAAAATTAAAACTTAATAAAGCAAAGAGTAAAATAATTGAAAAGTGTATTTTAGTTTTCATAATAGTTAGGATGTAATTTTTTTGAATTTTGATTTTTTTTATTTGAATCGCTTAAACCCGGGTAGATCGACAGCAGTGGTGCTTGAGAAAATGAGGTGATGTTACAGAATAATACTGCAAGAAACGATAAACCGCAAAGAAGTTCTTTCATATTAATACTCCTTTTACGTGTTTAGAAAATCGAAATAATGAGATAGGAAACAAGGGAAGTTTGTTAGACTTCCCTTGTTTCTAATAGTTTACTTCAATAATACCATTTTTTTCGTTTCAGTGAAATTTCCTGACGTTATCCTGTACAGGTACAAACCGCTTGCCAGCGATGTACCATCGAATGTGACGTTATAGCTTCCTGCAGGCTTAGACTCGTTCACCAGAACTTTCACTTCCCTTCCGAGGATATCATAAACTATCAGCTTTACTATCCCTGCTTTAGGGATCTGGTAAGAAATCACAGTAGCAGGATTGAACGGGTTAGGATAGTTTTGTGAGAGATCATATTTATAAGGAGTATTCCCATTGTTAATTAAGGGTTCGCCTACAAGGTTGCATGCATGTATCGAAACGTTATCTATTGTCCACCACCAATCCCAGTCGGGCTGTATGGATGTAAATCTCACTTTAACCTTGGGGTTATTGGCTGCCTCAGGCATAAGCAGGGTTTCATGTGAACTTCTTCTTGAGTCACTCCATGTTGCAAGGTTTATCCATGTAGATCCGCCATCATAACTCGCGTCTATTATCGCGGAGTCGCCTTGAAAGACATAGAAATCATTATCGAACTCGAGGTAAACATCATATTTGTTAGTGCAATTTATATTACTTGCAAGTGTTGCAGTCGAGTTAATACTCGAACCAGATCCGCATGAATCGGCATCTGCAGATAACACATTACCGACCGAGGTTGAAGGCAATTCGTAAGGTCTTGAATCTCGTGATACTACTGACCACACGCAGGTACCGCCGTTGTTTGTGATTGTCCAGTTGAAAATACCATTTGTGAAAGGATCAATGAAAACACTGGCACATCCTACTGGAACCTTGAGCTTTACCGTGTCATTGCTTTTTGCTGTATCGCAATCAATAGCTGCTACTATCATGAGTTGAGTAGCACCTGATACCGTCGGCGTCCAGGCGAATACAGTTGATGTATCGTAAGCTCCGGGGTCAAGAGAAGGAACGTATAATGTTGACCCGTATTGAACTCTATTCACAAAAAATTTCACAGGTATATTGGTCTCTGTTGTGGTGCCCATATTCGTAATCCTGGCTCTTACAGCGTAACTATTTTGCGGAAGTATAAGAGGAGGTAAGCTGAGAAAAGGACCCGCTTTTATATCACATGATTGCGGCTGAGTCTGGCATGTGCCTGCTATTCCGAATGCTACAATTTCACGTCCAGTCCAAGGGGTGACCAAAGTGGCTGTGCCGGTGCTCAGGTTTACTGTGTAAAGTGCGCAGTCTGAAGTATAAGCTGCAAGATACAGTGTTCCGGTCGAAAGATCGAATGAAGAACCCTGTGCATAGTTCAAATTGATGCCTAAAGGTCCTATTATTGTACCTGCACCTGTAGCAGTATCGATCTTGACAAGGTTGTCATTTACTATTTCAGCAGCGTATAGATCGCCCGTACAATTCATTGAGAAAGTTATTAGACCGGGGCAGTTAGTAATGGTGTCAATAAAGGTTGCAGCAGCAGTTTGAAGATTAATCTTGTACAAAAGGGATTTTGTAATATTGGTAGCCCCCAGATACATAGGACCTGCCGGCTGTCTAAATGCAAGTGAAGTAATTGAAAATCCGCTCGCAACCCCGGTAATAGGTGCTATTACTGTCTCGGCACCTGTTGTAATGCTAATGGTTTCAAGATTAGAACTTTTAACAACGTATAATAATGTGTCAACGAAAGCTCCTCCATAGGCTAACCCCGGTAGAGAGTCTATAGATGTAAAAGGAGTTCCTGTAGGTATAGGTACTGAGAGAAACCATGCTGCAGTCGCGTCATCACAGTAAGCAGTATTTGCGAGGATACCCGGAAGGATACCGTGATTATACGGGACTTTATTTATAACTCGTCCGCTGACATTAGGTGCTTTTCCGACGATAGATAAATTCTGTGCTTGAAGAAGTGAAATGTTAGTTAAGAAAAATAAAGAGGTCAAGAAAATGATAGAGTAATGTTTTAATCTCATAATGCCCCCTGAGGTTATTATTATTTATGCAGAGTTTTTTTGTATTATTAGAATATTATTTATATTAAAATAACAAATTTAAAGCTTATTTGATAGCATATTTTTTGTTTGTTTAGTTATGAGTAGAGAGAAACTTCTATGCTATTTCAACAGCATCATTCTTCTTGTTTCAATAAAATTTCCTGATATAAGTTTATAAAGATATACACTGCTTGGGTAGTTCGATCCGTCCCATTCAACTTCATATGTGCCGGGTTTTAGTTGTTCGTTCACCAGTGTTACAACTTCACAGCCGAGGAAATCGTAGATGGTTAGTCTAGTGAACAACCCTCGGCTAAAGCTACCCCCTTTATTAAGGGGGATTTGGGACTTAATCTTTGTTGAAGGGGTTGGTGTAGTTCTGATATAAGGCATACTTATCGGGAACTTCAGTTGAGATTGGATTAATTCCTATATTCTGTATTACTCGATTCTGAATAGAAACGAGATCCATTACATAAACAATAAAAGTCGGTTGTCAGAAAATATCCTGTAAAAACACCTCTTTAATTTTATATTGTAAACTATAATGATTCTCAAAACTTTTTTGATTATCTTTTGACAAACAGAAACAAATAAATAAAATATACATAATCTTTGAGAACGGATAAATATATCTTATACACGGTAATCCTTATTTATTACTGTTTTATAGGTATACAATTGAGTCATTCACAGGATAACTGGTGGAAAGAAAAGAAATACAAAACTGAGATAAAGAAGGTAAAATTCGCTAACTGCAAGAAAACCTTTGTAAATATCGGGAACGGTATTAATTATGCTAATGTATATGAAATTACACCGTATTTCGGTTCTGAAGTATATTTAAGCATTCTTACTGACGAGAAAGGTTATTACAGCCCTGACCAAACAAAATTTATTCTTGATAATTTTTTTACGAATAATACCGTAAATTCTTTCAAATGGAGGAACTCGAACCGTTCAGAGAATTACGCGTTTGCCTCAGGTAAATATAAATATAATAAAAACGGGTTTATCAATACATATGACATATCCGTTTCATTAAAATACGTCAATGACAGCTGGATCATTGACCAAATAATAATTAATTAGAGAAACAAGTAATGTTTCAGGCACTAAAGAGGATAAACAGACAATTTGCCTTATTGTCTGGAATTTCTCTTTTTCTTTTACTCAGCATACTGGCTACTCACCTGATAAGCAGGTATTTTGAAAGTACCATCGACGGGAACTGGGAGCAAATATCTGCCGAGAAAACTAACTCCATAAAAGACGAATGTACATCACTTTTTGACAGCTACCAGAAAGAGACCATACAATTTTCCAGCGAGCTTCTAAAGAATAAAAAACTACTTACCGCAATCGGGAACCAGAACACCAGGAAATCGTACGAAGCATTATTCGAATCCGACAGGGTGAATGATTATAACATTGAGATATATAACCCGCGCCTGGAACTTTTCCTTTTTTCAGGAAGACAAATTTATCCGGATATACTGGAATTGAACCGTGCACTTTCAGGAAGCAAATTTACTACGGTAAAAGAAATCGGATTTTATACATATGTTGTCGTATTCACCCCGATCCCTGTTCAGCAGGCGGATAAGGTCTGGTCAGGAAAAGCCGGAGGGGTACTGGTAACCGCAAAGTTAATAGATGTAAGGTACGGGATAAGGAACAAATTCTTCAGAAATTTAGGAATAACACAGGAAATAACGGATAAGTATAATATTTCGGTAACATTTGATTTCAAACCATATACTAATCTGTCGGAATACACGGATAGTTCATCATTAAAAGAGAAGCTTCTTTTCGAGCTGAAAAATAGTAACGGGGAAATAATGGGTCAGATGTTTATTCCCCAGCTTGATAAAGCATCATACATACTTGATGTTAGAGATAGATTTTCAAACCTTATTTCCGTTGAAATATTTATTCTCAATCTTTTTATTGCTTTTCTGTGTATTTATTTCCTGAAGAAAATAGATTCGCTGTTTATCCGGGGAATAATGATGATATTACTTGTGGTTATTTCACGGTATTTATGGCTTGCAGTTGATTTCCCTTCAAAGATAATCATGTCCAGCGGACTGGATATTTTCTCACCCTCTCATTATGCCTCCAGCGTAGCTTACGGTATCGGAAGATCGCTTGGGGAACTGTTTATTACCTCGATATTGGTTCTGATAATATGTTCTTATATAATTTCACTCGTAATAAAATCATATAGGAAAGAAGTATTATACACTTATACATACGTACACATTTTCATCATAACATTGTGTATTTTTATTTTCTTCCTCGCTTTTCATGTTTACGGCGGAATAATACAAAGCCTCGTATATGATTCGAACCTCAGATATTTCGATAGGACACAGATCCTGCCCACCGACCAGCCTGAGCTTATCTTCATGCAGCTTGCCGTATTGTTTATTTCAATCACGTTCCTGTTGATACTTATATCATGTGCAATTACAATCAATAAATATTCATCCGGGTTCTTCGGTAAAAACATATTAGTCGGACGTTATTCTGTAATAATGATATTCTTGGCATTATTTATTATTAATTTACTTCTCGAGCTGTTCGATACGCATTTAACTGAGTTATCTCTCACTCTGGGGATACGGAATCTGATAATAATACTTTCGGGTCTGCTGACGTTCTATATCCAGAGGAAATTAATGCTTGAGCACAGTTTCAAGCTGACTTCATTACTCAATTTCTCTATGATAGTTCTTGCGTGCATAATATTCGTACCGATCGTTATGCTAAATAAAATCACATCGCAGGAAAATAAATATCTGGAGCTTACTGCAAAAAAGATCTCCGAACAGGCTGATGACAAGATACGTTTCCTGATATCTTCGAGCCTTCAGGATATATCGGAGAATCCGAGCCTGGAACTCGATCTGAAAAATAAGAATAAATATCCCAAGTTAGCTTTCAACATCTGGACCCAGAGCACACTTTACTCGGAAGACCTGAATACGGGAGTTTTTATACTTGACCCAGACGGAAAACCGGTAAGTGATTTTAACGTTAATCCTTCCGAACTATTATCGGACAGCGTAGTAAGCTTTGCCTTGAGAAACATTAAAAGAAAACCTGCCGTACCTGCTGATACCTCGATCATTAATCCCGATAAAACAGAAGATCTATCGGAAGAAGAAAGCAGTGCCGGCGATGAGGAAGAAATATTTCAGAACAGGGAGATGAAGTTTTACTGCGGTATCAAGCCGATAGGAAAAGTAAATTTAAAGAACAGCAAGTTTAAAAGGGTCATAGGTTATCTGGTTATAGCAGCTCAGTATGATGCGAAGAATTTCCTGGCTCAGTCAAGTATGCAAATTTTCAGGAACTTTTCGCAGGATAATCTCATAAACAAGCTTACTTCTGCACCGGTTATATCCGAATTTTCGGACGGTGAGCTGGTAGGTTCCTCCGATAAAGACCTTTCGCGGTCATTCATCAAGTCACTGGATCTGTTCAAAGAAAGCGTGAAAGACAAGATAGATAAATCTTCTCTCAGGTATGACCAGGTTGAGAACCAGCTTTATAAATCATACTATGTCGAATCAAGCCCGGTCAGCAAAAATGACATGTCACCGGAAAAGATCTATGTTGTCAGCATTAAGGTAAATGATTTCAACCTGATGATATTTTTCTTCTTTAAATATTTTTTGTTTGCCATAGTTATCTACATAATCTTTATCATCTTCTATATTTGCTACAAACTGACGGTATATATGCTGAAACCGCAGGAAGAAAGAACGATTAAGTTCGGTTTCAGGGAAAAATTATTCGTATCATTTATTGTCGTATCGGTTATCCCCATTATTGTACTGGCTATTTACAGCAGGGAGTTTGTCAAAGAAAAAAACAATGAATTCTACAAGAACCAGATGATATCCGATCTGAGGATCGTGGAGCAATATGTAAAAAATAAGATGCCTTCTCTCGACTATTCGAAGATGAAAACCGAGGGGAGCGGTGAAAATGGGGTTAATATATTCAATATTTTCGGGAAAGGATTTACAGAGTCACGTAAGAATTTCAATCTCTATGTTAAGACAAGGCTGGTATCGACAACAGATGAGCAATTGTACAAATCAGACCTTCTGGATGAAAGGATTAGCGGTAATGCTTTTTATAACATTGCTCTCCTGAAGAAAGATTATTATGCAGAGAATCAGGATATCGGCTCCCTAACCGTTCTTGCCGGATATAAACCCATGTATGATAATTTTAATAACCTTATCGGCATCATTTCTTCGCAAACCGTCTTCCGGCAAAATGAAATAAACCAGGAGCTGACGGAGAACCTTGTTTATATATTCGGTGTGTACTTTGTAGCCGTATTGTTCCTTATTATGATAGTTAATATTTTATCATATACTATTTCGAACCCCATTATAAAGCTTCAAAAAGCTACCGAGCAGCTTTCACGCGGGAACATAGAGATACAGGTCAGCTCAAGCAGCAAGGATGAGATCGGTGAGCTGGTGAATTCTTTCAATAAAATGACCCGCGAGCTTAAGCGTTCGCGAGCTGAATTGAAGAAGGTTGAGAGAGAATCAGCATGGAGGGACATTGCGCGACAGGTGGCTCACGAAATTAAAAATCCCTTAACTCCCATGAAGCTTGCTATGCAGCACCTTTACTATGCTTATTCGCACAGTTCCGGTGATTTCAAGTCCATTCTTCAGACAACCAACAGGCTAATTATTGACCAGATAGAAACATTGAACAGGATAGCCACCGAATTTTCCGATTTTGCAAAGATGCCGAGCAGGAATTATCAGCCTATAAATATCGATGAAATATTATTAGATGTAGTGGGATTGCTCAATAGTGACGGAAAGATTACTCTGAAGCTATTTAAGGCGAATTCTAAAAGCTCTGTCACCGGCGATAGGGATGAAGTGAAGCGAGCACTTATAAATATTATCAGAAACTCGTTACAGGCGATCGATGAAAAAGTATGCGATAGGGTGGATGGTCATATCAGTATAGAGACGGTAGTAAGTAACGGATTTTACAGGATATTTATTAAGGACAACGGTATAGGTATGGATGAAGATACTCTGCAATCGCTTTTTGAACCATACTTCTCAACTAAATCATCGGGAATGGGACTGGGGTTGGTTATTACAAAAAAGATCATCGACGATATGAAGGGGAAGATATTCGTTAAAAGTGTTCAGAATAAAGGAACGGAAGTGGAGATCAGGTTCGAATGTTTTTATTTTCCTGACAAAACATAAACCATCTGAATTCCGGTATTTCCTGACTTGCTTTTTAATCTGTCAATCCTCAACTATAAAGGGCTTAACAATTCTAACACGCATTTTTATTTAAATTATGTCAATGGGGTAATCAATCTTAATAATAATCGATATGGTGATTCTTCAGGTTATCTGAATTTCGCTAATAAATTGAATTTACTACTAATAATGCGTAAATTTGTTGATAAAACAAATTTATGGGTAAAAAAGCCGGTTTTGTTGCAATAGTCGGGAAGCCTAATGCAGGCAAGTCGACTTTAATGAATGCCATTATGGGGCAGACCCTGTCCATTGTCACTCCAAAGCCGCAAACCACACGAAATAAGATTTTCGGTATATATACGAAAGATGATGCCCAGATCATTTTCGTAGATACTCCCGGTATTCTGAAACCGCAATATAAGCTGCAGGTTTTTATGAAGCGGGAGTTGGAAAGCTCTTTTCTGGAAGCTGATATTATTATACTCATCTGTGATGCCTCAAAGTATGACCTGAACGATATCGGGGAAGTATACGAAAAATACAAGAAAGAATTTTCTTCGCATAAAGTATTTTGTCTTTTGAATAAGATAGACCTTTTGAATAAGGAAGTTGTGCTGCATATTATTAAGGATGTTTCAACGAATTTTAAATTTGATGAGATAATACCTCTTTCTGCGGCTAAGGGTTTTAATGTAGATGAGCTTGTCAGAACTATAATTAATTATCTTCCGGAACATGAATTTTATTTCGATGGGGATATCATTGCTTCGCAGCCGGAAAAGTTCTTTGTATCCGAGCTTATCCGCGCAGAGGCATTAAAGATATATGAACAGGAGGTTCCATTCTCCGTATATGTAGAAGTGGATGAATTTAAAGAGAGAAGTAAAGGAAAAGACTATATAAGAGCAAGCATTATTCTTGAGAAAGATTCTCAGAAGAAAATAGTTATCGGAAGAAACGGATTGATGATCAAAACGCTGGGGGAAAGGGCACGTGCACAAATAGAAGAATTTCTCGGCAGAAAAGTTTTTCTCGAACTGTATGTGAAAATACGGAAGAACTGGAAGAATGATGAGGATTTTTTGAAAAGAAAGTACATCCGGTCATCAATGAGCATTACTTAAGTAGAATTATTTGGATAATTTTAAAGATTTAATATCCGATTATCGTTCCAGGATAGATAAAAGACTTTCGGATTATCTGACCGAGGAAACACTACGTGCTAATTATCTAAAGGTAAACGGAAAATATCCCTCTTCATTATATGAACCGTTGAATTATATCATGTCAGGTGGAGGGAAAAGGATACGTCCCTTGCTGATGATATTAGCCTGTGAGGCATTTGGCGGAGAGTTTGAGGATGCTGTGGATGCGTCTGTAGCGATAGAGATACTCCATAACTTTACCCTGGTGCACGATGATATTATGGATAACGCGGCAACGCGCAGAGGCAAGGAGACGATACACAAGAGATGGGATGTCAATACTGCCATTCTGGTAGGGGACGAATTGATCGGATTATCGTATCGGTCCCTGCTGAAAACGAGATCACGAAGAATAGATGACGTTGTGAGGGCATTCACTGACGGGGTGATAGAGGTATGTGAAGGCCAGGCATTCGATAAAGAGTTTGAATCAGATAATAGCATAAGCCTAGATGATTATTTCCTTATGATAAAAAAGAAGACTGCAGAACTGATACGCATATCATCCGTGATAGGTTCCATTATAGCTGATGCAGGGAATGATGAGATAGAACTCATAAGCTGTTATGCTCAAAAGCTAGGTTTTGCTTTCCAGATACAGGACGATCTGCTGGACGTGGTAGCCGACGAAAATGAATTTGGAAAGAAGATCGGGGGAGATATACTCGAAAAGAAGAAAACGTACCTGTATTTGAAGGCACTTGAGTTAAACAATAAAAATGATAGGGATCATCTGGTTGCACTTTACACAGAAGGGAATGAAAATCATAATAAGACCGGGGAGGTCATTAATATATATAAGAGATCAGGTGTTGTTGAATCTGCTAAAGATGAGATAAGAAAATATACACTGAAAGCTAATGAATCACTTTCTCAGTTAAAAAATGAACAGGCCAGGTACAGATTAAAAAGCTTTTCGGATATGCTTCTGAACAGGGGTTATTGATCACAGGACAAATGATCGAAAGAACCGTAACAATACAGAATAAAGCCGGTATGCATACAAGACCTGCTTCGATACTGGTCAAGATAGCATCGAAATATAAAGCTGATTTTTATATAATCAAAGAAGGATTTCAGATTAACGGCAAGAGCATAATAGGTGTGATGTCACTAGCAGCGGAACACGGCTCGGAGCTAATATTAAGATTCGATGGTAAGGATGAGGAAGCGGCTGCCGAAGAAATAACTAAGTATTTTCAGGACGGGTTCGGAGAACCATAATTGTATTAAAGGATTTAAAACATTAATTGATAACACTCAAAGAGGAAATATTTAAGGGACTGCCCGCATCAAAAGGGATCTCGATGGGCAAAGCTTTCGTGTACAAGACTGTTTCACCGAGCTATGTAGTACCTAGCACCGGTGTTATAGATCCGGAAAAAGAGATAGAAGATTATACCCAGGCGATATCCCAGTCAAGGAAGGAACTGGACAAGATATTCACGCTTGCGAAGGAAAAGCTGGATGTGAACAACCTGCAGATCTTCGA
>JBEKSX010000044.1:0-24039 GCA_049516635.1 Ignavibacteria bacterium
GCCAGGCTCGACCGTGAAATAAGCGGTGATACTACTGTACTTATCGGAAGCCAGACAGATACTATCCTATCAAGGAATTACAGCTCACCCTACAGAACGCTGGCTGCTCAATATATCCTGCAGAAATTTCAGAGCTTCGGACTGAATGCACGCTTCATGGTCTACAGGTCTACCGGCAAAGATGTGATTGCAACCAAAACGGGCGTAAAATATCCGAATCAAAAGTATATAATCAGCTCGCATTATGACGACATGCCTCCGGGTCCCATTGCACCCGGAGCGGATGATAACGGTTCCGGTACCTGTGCTGTACTCGAGGCGGCAAGACTCCTGAGTACTTTAACTTTAGACTATACCGTCGAATTTGTCACGTTCGACGAAGAAGAATTGGGATTGATAGGAAGCCATGCTTATGTTGATTCGGCATTTGCAAGGGGTGATTCTATAGTCGGGGTATTTAATATGGATATGATAGCTTATGACAGCAACAATGATAACGTTATGGAGTTCAGGACTGATACCAATTCTTATCCGCTCTCTATAGAAGCTATTAATATATTCGATATTTATCAGCATCAGTACACTCCGAACCTGATATTCGACCCCACACATAACAGCGATCACGCATCGTTCTGGGACCACGGGTACAGGGCTATTTTATGCATCGAAAGCCTGCTGGATTTTAATCCGTATTACCATACAATAAATGACAATTTTAGTCACGTAAATGTGCCTTTCTTCCTGGGGATTTCGAGGGCTGCTATCGCATGGCTTCTGACCGCATCGCTCGATTACCACATGAATTTTTTTCACGTCCCGATTAATACGGGTTATGCAAATATCCCTTCTATTGCTACTGTAATCATAAATTCCAATAAAGGTATCGCGCACGGTTCAAACGCACCCAGATTATATTATAAGGTGGACAGCAGTTCTTATTATTATGTCAATTCATTTTACAATGATCTCGATACCTTCAAATTTTCTATTCCCGGACAGCAATCGGGTTCAACGGTTTATTATTACATCGCAGCACAGGATTCGCTGGGTAATTTTGTAGGTACATTGCCCTTAGGAGGAAGAGGTCAAAACCCTCCGGGTACAATTGCCCCTCTGGTTCAGTTCCAGTATGCCGTAGTTACTTCTGTCATTTCTAATTCGGAACCTGTCAAATACAGTCTCGGACAGAATTATCCCAATCCTTTCAATCCCGATACAAGGATAAATTTTACGCTGGAGAGGACCACAGCGGTAAAATTAATCGTATACGATATTTTAGGCAGTAAGGTCTCGGTCTTGGTCAATAGCAGGCTCAACAGCGGTAATTATTCCGTCGATTTTAACGGAAGTGAATTACCCTCAGGTATATATTTTTATGCGCTGTACCTGAACGGCAATAGGTTCGGCACAAAAAAAATGGTTTTATTGAAGTAGGGAAAAATTTTATTTTTTATTAATTATAATTTATTTGAAACTTAACTATTAATCGTTATATTTAATATTAATAGTTAAGTTTTTTTATTTATGTTTATTAAAACATGAAAAAAATAATTCTTACTTTATTAATATTATCCATATCTTTTACTCTTTATTCACAGGATAATATCAAAGAGGTCACTATACTGCACTGGAATGATCTCCATGCCCGTAATCTTCCTTATAAAATATCCAAAAAAGATTCAGCAACGGGCAAGAGCATATATTATTATGTTGGAGGAACATCCAGTATACTGGGTTATCTGAATAAGTTCAGGAATAAGAGCTCACTTGTTCTTAATGCCGGGGATGACTTTCAGGGAACACCGATCTCGACACTGACGAGAGGCAGATCACAGATAGAGCTTCTCAATCTCTTTGGTCTCGATGCTTTTGTGCTGGGGAATCACGAGTTCGACTACGGGCAGTATGCACTCGATTCTGCTCTTCAGCTTGCTAAGTTCGATTATCTATCAGCTAACATTTTCTATGAACCGAAACATTCCACATTCGGAAAGTCGTATGTGATTAAGAATATTAACGGCGTGATGATCGGTATTATTGGCATCACTGAACCTGATCTTCCTAAAGGGACTCTGCCCAAAAATATTAATGAAGTAATAATGCTTAATACAGATTCCATTATCACTGTTAATATCGGGGAACTGAAAAAAGCACAGTGCAATCTCATAATATTGCTTACCCATGAAGGAGTTGAAGCTGATAAATTAGTAGCCGAAAAATTTCATAAAGATATTGATGTCATAGTAGGGGGACATTCACACACTCCACTGTTCCGGCCCTTCATAGACAGCGGAGTTGTTATTGTGCAGGCCGGTTGCTGGGGCAGATGGCTCGGTGAACTGAACCTGAAAGTTGATATAATAAAAGATACGATTTCCGGTTATTATGGCAAGCTTATCGAAACAATTTTCGATTCGACTATTTATGATAGACAGGCGGAACAGAAGGTTGAGGGTATGATCGCATCAATAGGGAAAGATATGTTAAAGGTTATAGGCGAACTGAAGTCGGATTGGAAAGCATCATACAGCAAGGAATCCAATCTCGGGCAGTTCGAAGCCGATATGTTCCGTGAAAGGACAGGAACGGATATAGCTTTCATAAACGGTGGCGGGCTTAGAAAGAGCCTTGCCAACGGTGATATAACAGTCAGCGATATCTGGGAAATTAATCCGTTCGGGAATGATATCGAGACTTTTTCTGTCTCGGGAAGCATGCTCGAACAAATGCTTATAAATCACATAAGGCTGAAAATGATAGAACAGGAACAGCAGGGTGCCGGCGAGATTCTGGACGTTTCGGGGATGACCTATACTTTTAATTCCAAGAAAATAGAAGAGGATTCGCTGAATACCGAAATAAGTATAACCTTCAGCGGTCAGCCATTAGATAGAAATAAAATGTATTCTATTGCTACGAATAGTTTTGTTACAAGCCAGTTCGTGAACTTTTTCGGCGAGTTCCCAGCAAAGCCGGAGTTTAAGACAACCGGTCTTATTGATAGGGACATTATTATTGATGCGGTCAAAATGCTGAAGACGATCGACTCACCACTGGAGAAACGAATTATTGATCTTTCAGGAAATTAACTATTAACACTGAACAAGGGAGCTTGCTCCCTTGTCTTTTTAATGCAAATTCTACTTTAACAGCACCCCCGCTTTAAGGCGGGATTTCTGATAAAGTAACAAGTTACTTTATCACCAACATCTTCTTCGAATCAATAAAATTATCTGCTTCTATACGATAAAAATATACTCCGCTCGCGGATCTTGATGCATCCCACTGTACTTCGTAGGTGCCAGGTTTAAGTTGTTCATTGACAAGTGTGATGATTTCATGTCCAAGGATATCGTAAACAGATAATAGAACACCCATCCCCCTGACCCCCTTCGCAAGGGGGAAATCGGGTATTGAAAACTTTATTTTTGTTTCCGGGTTGAACGGGTTCGGATAATTCTGGTATAATTTAAATGAGGAGGGAATTTCAGAAGAGATTTGTTTTATGCCCGTTGGTATAATATATTTATAAATATTTCCGCTGATATTCACTGCCCAGAGGCAATTTCCGTTTCTAGCTTTAGTAATGTGTTTGAATCCTACTGCAGAGGGCGAAGTGAATTGAATGCTCCAGTTTGTTCCGCCGTTTGATGTGTAATAAATATTCGCGTCAAGGTCCCTCACATACCACCATTCATTGCCCAGACCGGTAATCCCGCGGACAACTTCGGGACCCGTCTGTCCCCCGACTGCCACCCAGTTTGTTCCACCGTTAATGGTTTTTACAATGTTCAGGTTGGCGCTTGAAAGTCCCGTATTTAGGTCCGTGAACCATATTGCAGAAGGGTAGGGAAAACCTCCTGAAGTCAGGTCTTGAAGTGTCCACGAACTGCCGTCATTTGTTGAATGCCAGATCCCTTTTCCTCTTGCTCCGAACCAGATGTTCGTACCCATGTACACTAATGAATTTTCATAGCTCCAGATGGATGAATTATTTTCCGGCACAAACAATCCCGTTGAATCCCAGTGCGATCCTCCGCTGGTTGTTTTCCAGAGTGACCATCTTCCTCCGGTAGGCCAGCCGACCATAAATCCCTGCTGCGGGGTTTGCATCCAGATGCCTGTCATAAATCCGTTCAGCTGGGTAAAAAAGAGGTTCCATGATGCTCCCGCATCGGTAGTTTTATACACATAGGTTATTGTCGGGTTTCCGGCATAGCATGCAAAAAGTGCTGTATTGGCATCCACAGCGAAAATGGTCGTTTCTACTCCAAGGGGCGGGGGAATATTATTGCCGATATTTACCCAGGTGGCTCCTCCGTCTGTGGTTCTGAAGATGTTGGAACCTGATGCGCATGCCCACACGATATCATTATCAACCGCTGAGACTGAAAATAATGTGAGGATCGTACCGGAGTTTTGTGTTATCCATTGCGCGTGCAGGTTTGAAACGAAGAAATAGCTGAAGAGCAAAAAAAGAATTATCTTCTTCATGAACGGGATATGAGTATTATTTATTAAAACAGTTTTATCCTGAATTCATTCCAATATAAACCAAATAGATTGCATTTTGTAGTATAAAAAATATAATTAGATGAAGAGTAGATATAGGTAGCCCATAGCTTCAGCTATGGGTATAAGAATAACATTCGCAATCAACCGTTTTAACGGTTTCATAAAGTAATTTGAATTAACGGTTATATTTTTCCCATTAGGGGAACTGGCGAATAAGCGAGGTATCGGGGAAAGCGTTAAAAAAATTCGACTGTTTGAGTCCGCAGCAAGCGGACGAGTTTCGAATTTTTAGCTTTCTCCGATACCGAGCAGACAGTTCCCCGGGGGTGCTCTTTTCTTTGTTGCTTTCTTTTGAGCAGGCAAAAGAAAGCAAATAATAGTTAAGTATGATATACAATCTGACAGAGTGGAAAAAGTAATATTCATTAGAACATTACTGCCGAATCCTTATTTCAACAATATCATCTTCTTCGTCTCAACAAAATTGTTCGATTCCAATCTATAAAAATACAGCCCGCTAGGATGATCCGATGCTGACCATTCAACCTCATACGTTCCCGGCAGCAAGCGCTCATTAACTAGTGTACTTATCTCGTGGCCGAGGATGTCGAAGATGGTAATCCTCACTGACACACCCCGCCCTTCGGGCACCCCTCTCGAGAGGGGAATCGAGAACTTTAGCTTTGTTGACGGATTAAACGGGTTTGGATAATTTTGAAAGAGATAAAATTGATCCGGAACCTGTGTGCTTATGGGTCTTATGCCAATGGGTCCGCCGCCGTTGGTTGTTTTAAGAATTATCCCGCTGTCACCCACAGCCCAACCGGTATTTGCGTCTGCGAAATAAACGCTTCTTAGGTTCTTTGTTGTTCCGCTTGTTTGTCTGAACCAGTTAGTTCCTCCATTTGTTGTCTTATATATATAGCCTAAACCCCCTACTGTATAACCATTATTCACATCAACAAAGCTCATTGCAATGCCTCCGCCAGGTTGCTGTAATATCCAATTATTGCCGGAATTTGTAGTTTTATACATACAATATGGATTATTTGAACCATAACCTCCAGTGACACATATATATCCAGTATTACTATTGAAGAAAATAACTGAACGAAAATCCTGACTTTGTGGAGGAATGGGTTGAGTAGGAAAGTTTATCCAATCCATTCCGCCATTAGTAGTTAACAGACACCTGTATGCTATACCTACTGTGAAACCTGAACTTGAATCAAGAAAGAAAATAGATAGCAAATCAAGAAATGTGCCAGAAGTCAACAGATACCAATTTGTCCCGCCGTTGCTTGTTTTGATCAGAACTCCATTATTTCCTGCTGCAAAACCTAGCAATCCGGAATTTTGAGGTAAGAAGAAAATTGAGTTAAGATAATTTGAAGTATTTGAATTCTGATATTGCCAATTTAGACCAGAATTTGTGGTTTTCATAACTACTCCACCTAAAAATACACCTCCACCCACAGCATAACCTGTGCTGGTATTAATAAAATAAATCGAATTTAAATTTGTAGTATCGTAACCTGAATTAAATATATTTATCCAATTAGTTCCTCCATTTGATGTTTTAAATATTGTGATGCCCGAACCACAAGCATACCCGGTATTTGTATCTATAAATTGAACAGAATACAGATTTTTATTGGTATGAGAGTTTTCCTGAAACCAACCTGATTGAGAATTTATAGAATTTGTAAATAATAAAAAGAGAGTAAACGAAATGATTATAATATGTAAATATTTTTTCATGACACTACTTTTTTGTTGGGTCCAAAATGCAATGTCCATATAACCCCCGGAAATGATATTTTATTATTAATAAATAAGTATATATATTTTTGAATTCAAGCCATAAAAAAATTATATTTTTGTCGATTTCGCAAGTTAAAGTTTAAGGCAAAAAATAGAATAAAGTAGCCCATTCCGCCGTGGCGGATTTAGCTATGGGAACAAGAATAAGATTTACAATCAACCGTTTTAACGGTTTCAGATTGTTTATAAAATATTTATTAAATGTATAAACCGTTGAAACGGTTTAGTGTAAAATCTTCGATTTTACTAAGCCTAAAACCCCCCTACCCCCCTTTCGCTAAGGGGGGACATAGGTCTATTACCTCGTAGAGGGGGGTTAGAAGCAAAAATTTATGCTAAATGCGTTATTGATTATTAATTTTTATTACAAAAGAAATATGATTCAAAGTTTTCATGTAAATTAATTTGAACAGGTATGAGCTAAGGTTCTTTTCATTTACCCCTATTGCTTTGAATGTGCTCTCATTTTTAGATATATTTGTTAAATAATCTAAGAAGAAAGGATTCGATAATGCAAAAAATGCATTTATTTAAGCTATTTATAGTAGTTTTGCTCGTTCTGATAGTCGGCTGCGGTAAGAAAGAAGATAAAACCCTCAATAAAGAAGGATCTGATGTATCCGGATTGATCAAAAAAGATTCGGTAACAGGAAAAGAAAAGGTCTTATTGAAATATCTGGTTAAAAAAGGGGATAAGTTCGTTTATAAAATGACTGCGAAAACATCACAGACCGAGAACAGCCCCGCTACAGAAGGCAAAGATGTGACACAGGATAATGAGATAAATTATTACTACAGCAAAGAGGTACAGGATGTGGACGGTTCGGGAATAATCACCTTCAAAGTGAAATATGATTCCATCACGATAAACGCTCAGATGGGTGAACAAAACGTAAAGTACAATTCTAATATTAATGATACGGTAAAATCAAACCCCGCTTTCCTGCAATACAATGCCGTCATCAACGAGCCTTTCTTCTTTCGCGTTACTTCCGATGGTGAGATAACCGATATATACGGGCTGGAAAAGATACACGAAAATCTTTTCAAGGCTCTCGGAGATACGCTCAAAGAAGAGGACAAGCAGAACATAAAGGAATCTTTCGGAAAAGAATCCATGAAGGAAATACTCCAGCAGGAATACCAGATGTTCCCTAAACAGGATGTATACATGGATTCGAGCTGGACAAAATCGTATAACACGCAGTTATTATTATTCGATGTTGTCAACAGCGCTAAATATACTTTAAAAGGAATCGAGGATAAAGACAACCAGAAAATAGCGGATATTGATGCAATGCAGACCACGGAATTTCTGAACAAGGAAGTGAAACAAAGAGGCGTTAAGTTTGAGCTGGTAAATTCCGAAACAAGCGGGGCTGGTAAGATAACATTTAATCTTAATAAAGGCTGTATCACACATAAAGAAACATCGATAGTTTTGAACCTCGATATGAAGGCATCAGCGCAGGGTCAGTCCGCAAAGTCGGTACAGAAGGTTAAAACAAACCTCTGGGTTACTTTGTTGAACTGACGGTCTGTTAAGCGGAAGAATCTCGATAATGTCTAATAAATACAAAATATTCAAGAGAAGAGAACTATAAAGATTAATCAGAATTCGATTTTCTGATTTCTTACACGGGCAAACCGGAATAGCACCAAGCGGGAGGGAATTACATCCAGTAATTAAAATTGAGAAAATTAGTTAAAATATCTCTATGAAATCTTTATTTTTAGTTATTACTGCAATTTTTGTATTTTTTGAAATTTCCTGTACACGCAATATAAATCAAGATATTGCAAAAAAATCATCAGGAGACCAAAATAAATTGTTAAAAATCGATAGTACAAATATTGAGTATAAAATAGATACAATACAATCAAAAAATGCTAACAAAGTTCCTATAAAAAAAGACTCTACAGAAAGAATATTGAATTTGAATTTTCTTAAAGATTATAACGGTAAATATCCTTATGAGGTTAAACTGCTTGAAAATAGAATCATAATAGAGAAAATAACTAATTTAATTGGAGATAAATTTAGTTATTTAAAAAAAATATGGAATGTAGAGGTACCTATGGAGATTAACAATGACGTATTTGTAGCTAATGCTTGCAAAGCTCATGATTGTGGATATACAAATGCGATAATTGTTATCAAACTAGATACAGGTGAATTTTTTGTAGGTATTAGAACAGATAATAAAGTTCGTACCTATTATGACGAAAATTCATCTCCACCTAAACAATTGATAGATTGGGCTAATAATAATTTTTAGTTAAACAGTAATAAATATTTAAAGTTGATTTTGAATGTTAGAAAATCAAAAAGAAAACCCCGTCTCCCTCGAAGAACTTACTATCTCCAATATGTGGGAATTGGAAGCACTGATCAACGTTCTTGTTCAGAAAAACTTGATAACAAAAGACGAATTGCTTGAAAAAACATGCATCATATAAAAAAAGATGAATGATATATTATATCATGTGAATGTATTGGAGATGTCTGGCTATTATGTATGGAACTTAAATGTTCTATTTTCAATTGTTTATTATGAAAAGGGAATGAGATGTTAAGCTCACTTTATAAGAAAAAATTAGATGAACTGCTTCTAACCTGCAAGCGGAACATGGGGGAGTTTAACGAAAAACTTATCACAGATGCATTCAAGTTCAGCTTGAATGCCCACCGCATGGATAAAAGAGCTTCCGGTGAACCTTACGTTACACACCCGTTCGAAGTAGCAAAAATTATAGCCCGTGAAATTCCGCTGGATGATACTACCGTTGCGAGCGGGCTGCTCCATGACGTTATAGAAGATACCAAGTTCACTTATGACGATGTGAAAGCCGAGTTCGGACAGACCATAGCAGACGTTGTGGACGGCGCTACCAAGATAGAAGGCATGTTCGAAAATTACGAGACCAAGCAGGTGGAAAATTACCGCAAGATGCTTCTTTCGATGTCGAATGACATCCGTGTAGTACTCGTAAAATTTGCCGACCGCTTGCATAACATGAGAACCCTGGAATACCTCAGCCCGGAACGCCAGGTGAGAATGTCGAGGGAGACCATGGAGATATATGCCCCGCTTGCGAACAGGCTGGGACTTTCACGCATCAAGATCGAATTCGAAGACCTTGCTTTCAAATTTCTTGACCGGCATTTCTATAACGAGCTTGGTAAGAAAGTGATAGCCAGAAAGCGTGAGCGTGAGACCTACGTTAATAAGTTTATCCAGCCTATCAAAGTATCACTCGATAAGGAAAATTTTAAATATGAAATATACGGAAGGGCAAAAAATCTCTACAGCATAGCCAAGAAAATGAGATCGAGGAACAAGGCATTTGAAGAGATATATGATCTTTTTGCTGTAAGGATAATTCTGGATACGCCGAATAAAAATGACTGCTTTACAGCATACGGTCTCTGTTCGGAAATATATATTCCCATCCCGGAGAGGTTCAAAGATTATGTTTCGCTCCCGAAGAAGAACGGTTATCAATCCATACACACCACCTTATTAGGTCCCGAAGGAAAAATGGTGGAGGTCCAGATAAGGACCAAAGATATGCACGAAGTAGCCGAGAAAGGTGTTGCTGCACACTGGAAATACAAAGAGAACATCAACACCAATGACAAGCAGATGGAGGACTGGATCAGCTGGATACGGGAAATGTTCGATACGGCTTCTAAGGAAAATTCACCCCGTCAGATGCTCGAAAGCCTTAAACTGAACCTTTACCAGGATGAGATATATGTGTTCACGCCGAAAGGCGAGCTGAAGATACTTCCCGTGAATTCCACTCCGGTTGATTTCGCTTTCGAGATACATACTGAGATAGGATACAAATGCATCGGTGCTAAGATAAACGGCAGGATAACCCCGCTCGAAACAAAGCTTAAGAGCGGTGACCAGGTCGAGATAATAACATCAAAAGTAAAGCGTCCAAATAAGGACTGGATCACTTTCGTTATTACACACAAAGCGAAAACGGATATCCATAAATGGCTTAACAACGAAAGACGGTTGAAAATAGACGAAGGTAAGGAGATATGGGAGAAAAAATTAAAAAAGAATAAACATTCTTTATCCGAAGATGAGCTCATCAAGCTCCTGACAAGACTGAAATTCGATAACCTTCAGCATTTTTATCTTTCGCTGGCTGAGGATAAGTTCAGTGTGGATGAGATATACGAAGTGATCAAGGACAAGAACAAACTGATGAACGGGGATATTGATTCGCCGTTCGTAAAACCGCTCGATAAGTCCCAGCCGCAGAAGGAGAAAGAGTACCAGGCGAACCTGTTCGAGACGTATATAAAAACCGCACGCCTGAGCAAGAGCAAGATAATAGCGGGCGGGGAAGTAAAAGACCTGCTGTTCTCTTATGCAAATTGCTGCAATCCTATCCCCGGCGAAGATATAATCGGCTTTATCACCAAAACGGAAGGGGTTAAGATACATAAAAAATCGTGCAAGAACCTCACCAACCTTTTCCTGATGGACCCCGACAGGATAATTGAGGTACAGTGGCCAGAGGAAACAGATGACGAATTCTTTGTGGGGCTTAAAATTGACGGCGAGGATAAACCCGGAATGCTGAACGAGATAACCCAGGTGATAGCATCGCATAATAACACTAACATAAAAAGCGTGAACATCTCTTCAAAAGGTTCAACTTTCGAAGGTACAGTGATATTAATGGTAAAGAATATCACTCATTTAAATCAGCTTATAGACAAAATTAAAAATATAGGTGGAGTATTTGAGGTCAGGCGTTTCGAAGAATAAATTGAAATATCTCTTCATCATTTTTGTCTTAATGTTTTTATCTGCGATTGGGTTGATTAATCCAGAATTAGAATACGAAAAATCTTTTTAGTAAAATCATTCTTAGTATATCATGATTAATAAATTCTCAAAATACTTTTATCCGGCTGTTCTTGCTGCCGCCCTTTTTATTTTATCATCATATAAATACTATGACGGCAATTACGAAATAAATGCGAACGATGTAATTACGTATATCAAATATCTTGCGAGCGATGAACTCGGCGGCAGATTTCCCGGAACAAAAGGGGATTCCCTTGCCGAGGAATATGCGATCAATCAATTCAAGTCATACGGTGTTCCCCCCGGCGGTGATGACGGCTACAGAGAAAAATTTAATTTTATATCGGAGATCAAACTGGGAAAAAATAATTCTTTTTCCCTTACATCAAATGACGAAACGATTGAACAAAAACTCGGTGATGATTTTTATCCACTGAGCTATTCCTCGTCAGGCGAAGCCTCGGGAGAACTTGTGTTTGCCGGTTACGGCATCAGTGCTCCCGATCTCAAATACGATGATCTCAAGGACCTCGATCTTAAGGGAAAGATCGCGGTCGTTATGCGGTTCTCTCCCGGTGAAAATACCCCTCACGATAATCCTTATTCGAAATACGATTTCGCGAGAATGAAGTGCAAGGCATTGAAAGAAGCCGGTGCAAAGGGTATCATTTTCATAACCGGACCTGCGAGCGGTAAAGACGAATTGAACAAAAAGTTGAATGTCTCGACCACAAATGATAACGTGGGCTTACCAGTCATCAATGTTAAAAGAGAAATCATCGAGAAACTTTTCAAAGCTTACGGAAAAGACCTTTCACAGATCCAGATTCTGATTGATAGTCTTAAAACACCAAATTCGTTTGAGCTAAAGGGTTCTACAGCAAAGATCCAAACTGACCTTCAGTATGTGAGGTCGAACACGGCAAATATTATCGGATTCCTGGAGGGCAATGATCCTATATTAAAGAACGATGTGATCGTCATCGGGGCTCATATGGACCACCTCGGTGACGGGATGAAATACGGTTCTCTGAACGAAACCGGAAAACCTGCGATCCACAACGGAGCCGATGATAACGCTTCCGGAGATGCCGGTGTCTTTGAGATAGCGGAGAAGCTTTCATCCGAAAGATCCAATCTTAAACGGAGCTACCTGTTCATGTTGTTCAGCGGTGAAGAAGCAGGCCTGATCGGATCATCATATTTTACAAAGAGCCAGCTTTTCAAGAAATATAATATAATCACGATGATCAACATGGACATGATCGGCCGCCTGAAAGACAATAAACTTGAGATAGGCGGCGCAGGGACATCTTCTATCTGGAAACATATTCTGGATTCCCTCAATACGCTCAAAGAAAATCTGACCATATCTTACAAAGACGAAGGATACGGACCATCGGATCACTCAAGCTTTTATTCCATGGATATTCCGGTGCTCTTTTTCTTTACAGGTCTGCACGAGGATTATCACAGACCTTCCGATAAATGGGACAAAATAAATTCCGAAGGCGAGGTGCAAGTCCTGGATCTTGTTGCCGACCTCATTAATGTGCTCGATTTTAACCAGTCGAAACCCGATTTTATCAAGACCGTCGAAAAGAAAGAACAAACTATGCGCGGTTTCCGTGTTACGCTGGGTATCGTGCCCGATTACTCCTCCGATGCCGACGGGCTTCAGATAATGGGCGTGAAACCCGGGGGACCTGCCGATGTAGCGGGACTTCAGAAAGGGGACGTGATTATAAAATTCGGAACGCACGAAGTGAAAAATATTTACGATTACACTTACGCTCTCGGTGATTTCAAGCCCGGTGACGAATCCGAAGTGGTTGTAAAACGCGGAACCGAGACGATCACGTTCAAAGTCCTGATGACAGGAAGGTAGTAGACAAGGGAGCATCTCTGTTATATTCAAATTGTTCATAGACATCATCGGGAATCCGAGTTTGTTAATTTTTTAATCGGATTCCTGCTTCCGCAGGAATGACAATTTCAGAATAATGATTATTATTCGCTAAGAATTTTTACGCCCGTGGCTTCTATATTATAAACCTTCTGCGTACCTGCAACGTCTTCGGTTTTTATTTTCGAGTTCTGTGATTCCTCGATCATCTTCTTCTCATGTTCTTCGCTTGTCTCAGCCGGATTGAATATACCATCCACAATTGCTTTGCTTTTGGCACAATCTTTAGGCAAGTAGAATTTATGTAAAGTGATTACGCGAATTTCGTTTGTCCCGTCGGAGAGCATTAGCCAGCACCCCATGTTCTGGCAGACATCCGTCACTGTCCCCGTGAGTTTCACTGTTTTTCCTTCGTAGTCCTGGGGCTTTGCGAGAAGATCACTAATCGCAACGGTAGGTATATCGTCGCTGAGATCATTCCCGTACAACATTCCACCATCTACCTTTACCCCTGTTACTACGGGTACGGGTTTAAATTTACTTTCTTCGTTCTGTGCGGAAGCGAAGGAAGTGAAAATGAAGGTGAGAATAAATAATAGAATGGCAGATCTGAATAAATTCATATTGTTGGTATTCCCCTCTAATTGATTAAGTTTATTAATTGTATCCCTGTTTATTCAACAGTAACACTTTTTGCGAGATTTCTCGGCTGATCTACGTTGCACCCTCTAAGCACCGCCAGGTAGTACGCGAATAACTGCAGAGGTATGGTTGTGAGTAACGGGCTTAACAATTTAGACGTAGAAGGAATTTTAATCGAATAATCCGAGAATTCGTCTATCCCTTTATTTTGCTCGTCAGAGATAGAGATAACAACAGCTTTTCTTGCTTTTACTTCCCTGACATTCGAGATGATCTTATCGTACGTTGAGTCCGAAGGTGCAATAACAATCACCGGCATATTCTGGTCGATAAGAGCTATCGGTCCGTGCTTCATTTCCGCAGCAGGATAGCCTTCTGCATGGATGTACGAAATTTCTTTCAGCTTCAGAGCACCTTCCAGTGCAACCGGGAAATTATCGCCCCTTCCGAGATACAGCATGTGCTGGCAGAACTTGAACACTTTAGCTATTTCCAGGATCTTATTGCTCTGCTCGAGTATCTGTTTCATTTTTGCCGGGAGGCGTAGTATCTCATCCGTGATCTCTTTAACCTGGCGTACGGATAATGTACCTTTGTTCTGAGCTATGAGCAATGCTATCAATATCAATCCCATCAATTGTGAGGTAAAAGCCTTGGTTGAAGCAACACCGATCTCGGGACCTGCGTGCGTGTATATGCCTGCATCCGTTTCTCTTGCGATAGTACTTCCCACCACATTAACGATTCCGTAGACATCGGCACCTCTGGATCTCGCTTCCTTCATTGCTGCTATAGTATCTGCAGTTTCACCGCTCTGGCTTATAACGAACATAATATCGCCGGGGTACACAATCGGGTCCCTGTAACGGAACTCCGAAGCATATTCCACTTCAACAGGGATCCGGCAGGTCTGTTCGATTATATATTCACCGCATAATGCTGCATGCCATGCCGTTCCGCATGCGGAAATAATTATGCGTTTCGCATGAGTAAGCTTATCAGTGACGTTAGCAAGACCCCCGAGCTTAACCAGTCCTGAATCTTTTAATATTCTTCCCCTCATCGTATTCATCAGCGATTCGGGCTGCTCGTTGATCTCCTTCAGCATGAAATGTTCATAACCGCCCTTTTCGATCTCTTCAAGGTCGAACGTTATCTCTTCGAGCTCGCGTTCTATCTCTACATCCTCGATAGTTTTAATTTTGAATTTATCTTTGGTCAGTACAACCATTTCACCGTCGAGGAGATAGAGCACCTGCCTTGTGTGCGGGATGATAGCTGTTGCATCGGAAGCGACTATGTATTCACCCTCGCCGACGCCGAGAACCAAAGGGCTGCCGTTCCTCGCGGCGATTATTTTGCCCGGGTCGCGTTTAGAAAGTACGCATATTCCGTATGTACCTTCAACTTCTGCAAGAGAGAGCTGAACAGCTGTTTCAAAGCAATTTGTATTTTTATAATGCGAACGTATCAGGTGGACAAGACATTCCGTATCTGTTTCGGTTGTAAATTTGTATCCGTCACGCTCGAGCTTTATCTTTAATGCGGCATAGTTCTCTATGATGCCGTTATGGATAACGATGATCTCTTTATCAATATCATAGATAGGGTGAGCATTTATATCATTGGGTTCACCGTGGGTTGCCCAACGTGTATGCCCGATGCCAATCGTAGCTGTCCGGTCTAAGCCGTTCATATCCAGCAGTTTTTCCAGATCACTGACTTTACCGGCTTTTTTCCTTATGGAGATGCAGGAATCCGACATAATGGCAATACCGGCGGAGTCATATCCGCGGTATTCCAGTTTTTTAAGGCCGTCAATGATCAATGGAAGCGCTTCTTTTTTTCCTATATACGCTACAATTCCGCACATTTTTTTATATTTTTAAAATTTTATTTTATTCCAATAGTAAATATAATTGAAATAAAACCAATAAATAAGTTAATTAGATTATACAATTGGACAGCAAAGGTATAAATTTGTTTAAGTTGTAACAGCCTAAGATTCTTTTTAGTGCCTGTTTTACATAAATTTATTTGTATAGAATTCATTCTAAACGAAATAATACTGAAGAATATATGATTTTCAATTGCTCTTGCACTCTTTCTGCCCTGCTGTTTTTATGGTCTCCTTATCCGAAAACAATGCAATTCTATTTTCAATGCTCCGGAATATTCCTCTGGATTTAAGGCGATTTAAGCGTTGTGTACGAATACGTTCAAGTATGCACTGTTTATCGGAGATATCCGCTTCGCTGCTGTTAAAATAATACATCATAGATCTTGATACTTTTAGAACGAATCCCTTATTTGGGTTATCCCAGAGCATTTTCTTGTAAGTCCTGTACCCCTCGATTTCCGGGATGACGAGAAGATCGGGATCGTGTTTACCGATCCTATTTTCAATTTTTCTGATCCTGCGGTTGTACATTTTTAAACTCCGGATGAATTGTTATATAATCGAAGTTATTTAGGCGATTTTCGAGCTCTTCGAGTCGTTTTTCCGCTTCTGTAAGTTCAATAGTTCTTACCATGATAAAAGACAGGTAACCGATAGCCGTGCTCACACGCGAGTTAAATATGCCTTTTCTAAGGTTCATTATAGTATCAGCCAGCAAAGCGGAAATATCGCCAGTCGTTGCAAGAGGCAAGTTCTGTTTGATCAATGATTGGTCGGGTATACGCAAAGAACCGCCTTTTGAGCATGCGGCTTTTTTTACCTGTGCACTGATATGCGGGGAATGCGCCCAGCAATAATCACTGCCCTCAAGGGCATGCATTTTGCAGGGCTCACCATTTGATTTTATTACTATGCAATTCATAAATATTTGATTTTATTAGTTTTAAAAAATAAGGTACATACCCCATTACTTAAGTAATGACAAGTAATAAGGAAGCACGGAATCGCAATATTTTGTGATGTTAAGTAATGATTACTTAGTAATGAGTGAAGTATCACCTAAATTTGAAATATCATTATTATATTAAAGCGAAAAAACGTCAATTACAAATATACCAGAATAAACTGCATATTTCAAGGCAAAAATTTTTGCACTATGCAAAATGCAGGGGATAATTGAACCACCCACCAGAGGTTAGGGCAGGCAGAGACACAGAGACCCACCGGAGGTTAGGGTAAAAACAGAGAAAAAATCCAGTAGCCCCTATCTTTAGATAGGGGATTAAGAAAAGAAAATAAAACTGGCTGCTTGCCCGTTCTCAGTCGGGTAGCCGTGAAAAATAAGTTGATGCCACCCGCCTGTGGCTAGGGCAGGCAGATTCACGGATTATTTATTTTATCTATTATTAATATTATGTAAATTAGAGATATATGCAAATTTTTAATTTAAGGCTGCATAAACTTTAGGGAAGGATGTAATTACAAACGGTAACAACCATATATAAAATCAAACTCCGTTAGGAGTGAAATATCTATAGATTAACAATGAAAACGAATACAAGCTCCAGAGGAGCGAAATAATAAGGGCTCTTATAAATGGCAAACACATATACACAAATCTATATTCATTTAATTTTTGCTGTTTCCGGCAGAATTAATCTTATCAAAAATGAATGGAAAGATGAATTATATAAATTTATTGCAGGAATTATCAGAAACGATAAACAAAAACTGATAGCGATTAACGGAGTTGGTGATCACGTGCATTTATTATTCGGACTTAAACCCGATATTGCTTTATTGACGCTGGTCAGGGATATAAAAGCAAATTCCTCAAAATTTGTTAATGAAAAGAGATATTGTAAAAGTAAATTCAGTTGGCAGGAAGGATTTGGTGCGTTTTCGTATTCGCAATCATAATTGGATGTAATAGAAAAATATATTAATAATCAGGAGAATCATCATAAAAAGAAATCGTTCAGGGAAGAATATATTGGGTTTTTGAAGAAATATAATGTAGAGTATGATGAAAGATATATTTTTGAATTTAATGATTAAAAGCCTTATCTCACTATTTCGCTCCTGACGGAGCTAGGGAATTGTATGGTATTAGCATCTATAGATATTTCGCTGCTACGCAGCTTTAGATTCATCCCCCTGACCCCCTTCAAAGGGGGAAAGAATGATATTCTCAAGCCTAACTTTTTTCTTCCCTTAAAAAAGCATACATAATTTATTATCTTATGATAATTATGGGATAGTTAATATTCCTTTCATTAATCTTCAAATAATTTATCAAGGGGCAATGTCATGAGAAGAACTACTTTATTTCTTTCCTTTCTAATCATATTTTTATCAGCAGTTAAATCCGAAGCACAGTGGATACAGGGGAACGGTCCCTACGGGGGCGTAACACAGTGCATGACAGTCGGCGGATCTAATATATATGTCGGTACGCTTGCGAGCGGCATTTTCATGTCAACCAACGGAGGGTCAAACTGGAACGCATGCAATAATGGTATCACGAACCTGAACATTTATTCACTGGGGGTAAAAGGACCATATATATTTGCAGGTAGTTACGGGGCAGGCGTTTTCAGATCAACCGATAGCGGGACCAGCTGGACACCATATAACAGCGGACTTTCAAATCTCGCTATCTGGTGCTTTGCTGTGAAAGATTCGAACATATTTATAGCTACATACGGAGGAGTATATCTGTCCACCGATGACGGCTTGACCTGGACGGCTAAGATCAATGGTCTCACAAATCATTCGGTGCGTTCTGTAATAACAGCCGGGAGCAGCCTGTTCGCAGGTACATACGGCGGGGGAGTTTTTCTCTCGACAGATAACGGTGATAGCTGGAATCCCGCCCAATCGGGCATCACCAGCCTGAACCTTAATGCCCTGATTGCTTCGGGTTCCAATGTGTTTGCAGGCACGGGCAGTGCAGGGGTATTCCTATCGACAAACAACGGGACCAACTGGACAGCCGTTAATAACGGTATTACCGCAACTAATATATTCTGCTTCGGTGCAAGCGGTTCGAATATTTTTACGGGTACTATATCCGGGATATTTCTTACTACTAATAACGGTACTTCATGGACTGCTGTCTCATCCGGTCTAACAAGCGTTAATGTGAGGTCAATAGTTTTTCAATCAAGCAATACCTATGCAGGCACATACGGCGGAGGGGTGTGCGTATCGACAAATAACGGAGCAAACTGGACGGCAACCAACCAGGGATTGAACAACTGCTTCATATACGCTCTTAATTCAGATTCCAATCACATTTATGCGGGAACGTGGAGCAACGGCATCTATATCTCAACAAATTCTGGGGGCAGCTGGTACAATGCTATAAGCGGAATGACGAACACGAACGTCAATGCATTCGGGGTCCTGGGCAATCATGTATTTGCGGGCACGATCGGAGGAGTGTTCTTATCGACCAACTACGGTGCAAACTGGTCGGCGAGGAATTCCGGGTTAACTAACCTGTATGTAAATGCGCTTACGGTTTGCAGTAATAACCACATTTTTGCGGGTACGAACGGGGGTGTGTTCAGAACAACTGATGAAGGCAGCTCGTGGGCACTGGCAAATTCGGGTATTTCATCGCTGTACATATGGTCTTTGGCAAACAGCGGAAATAATATTTATGCCGGGACAAGTGCTGCAGGGCTATTTCTTTCGACAGATGACGGTGCGAGCTGGACAGGTATTAACAACGGGCTGACCATTCCGGTGATACGTGCTATCGGAATTAACGGTTCAAATATCTATGCTGGCACGGGGGGCGGAGGTGTATACTTATCAACTGATAACGGAGCGAACTGGAATGCCGTGAATAACGGGTTTAATACATCACAGAATGTGTGTGCCTTTGCGGCTTTAGGAAGCGGAGAATTTGTATCAACTTACGGGGGGATATATTATACCTCAAACAACGGCGCGAACTGGATAGATGCAACATCTAATCTAAATAACCCGATGGGATATTCATTGATCCTCAATGGTTCGGATGTCTATCTTGGATGCGGACCGGGCGTATGGAAGAGACCCGCATCGGAGATAATCGGGATACGTCAGATCGGGTCGGAAATACCAGCTGAATTTTCGTTGATGCAGAATTATCCTAACCCGTTTAATCCAAAAACAATTATCAATTTTCAATTACCAAGTGTCAGTAACGTAAAATTAATAATATACGATGTTTTAGGTAATGAAGTTGCAATTTTAGTAAACAAACTACTCCAACCGGGTATGTATGAGGAGGAGTTTGATGGTACAAATTATCCGAGCGGGATATATTTTTACAGATTGCTAAGTGGGGAATTTGTGAGCACTAAGAAAATGGTTCTGATGAAGTAAGAAGCGATAGACCATACCGATAACCTCAACATAAATCAAACTCCGTTAGGAGTGAAATATCTATAGTATAATATTAAAAAATATAGAAAAGCTCCGTCAGGAGCGAAATAATGAGGGCTCTTATAAATGGCAAACACATATACACAAATCTATATTCATTTAATTTTTGCTGTTTCCGGCGGGACTAATCTTATCAAAAATGAATGGAAGGATGAATTATATAAATTTATTACAGGAATTGTCAGAAATGATAAACAGAAACTGATTGCGATAAACGGAGTTGGTAATCATGTGCATTTATTAATTGGGCTAAAACCAGATATGGCATTATCAACACTTTTCAGAGATGTTAAAGCATGTTCTTCAAAGTTTATTAATGAAAAGGGATATTGTAAAAATAAATTCAATGGGCAGGAAGGATTTGGTGCGTTTTCATATTCCCAATCGCAATTAAATGTGATAGAAAAATATATTAAAAATCAGGTGAATCATCATAAGAAGAAAACATTTAGGGAAGAATATATTGGTTTTTTGAAGAAATATAAGGTAGATTATGATGAACGATATATTTTTGAAATTAAAGATTAATGGTCTTGTAATATTATTTCGCTCCTGACGGAGCTCGGGAATTGTGTGGATTTAGCGGCTATAGATATTTCGCTGCTACGCAGCTTTGATTAATATTTATTTGCAGTTGGTCACAATCCCCGCAAGGTGCGGGCAAGCTGCCATGGCGGACAACGGCGAGAAAATGGTCTTATAATACTATTTCGCTCCTGACGGAGCTTTGGAATTGTGCGGTAATAGCAGCTATAGATATTTCGCTGCTACGCAGCTTTGGATTAATCATAAAATTGTGCTATGGCTATTTCGTTTGATTTTCATTCGGTCAAGTGTGCGGGACTCTTGCGGAACCATGCCCCTAACCCCCTTCAAAAGGGGGAAAAGCAATACTTTTTATTTTTCCAAATATATACACATATTATTACAATAATCAGGAATCGTGGGGGATTTCCTGAGTTTTATTAGTATAAAGAGGAGGAAATATGCTTAGAAATAAAAAATATTTAGCAACAGCGATAATTGCAGGATTATTGTGTTTTGGATTAACAATACCGGCTTACAGCCAGGTCTCGGTGTATGTACAATTTCCAACATTCGTTTATCACGATGGACATTTTACCTTCGTTTTAGGAAACGGTTATTATCCGAATAATTCCTATTACCCGTCTTACCATCCTCATTACTATCATAAATACAAGCATTATTACAATTCTGGTTATTCCGGATATAATAAAAGATACAAATATCATGATAACGGATTGCATAAGGGATGGTATAAGCACGGCAACGGACATCATGGGCGGCATGGTCGTAAATAAAAGGCAGAGACGGGTTAATGACCCGTCTCAACGATAAAACTTATTTCAATCCGAACATCTGGATGGAATACTCAGCGAACTTAGTAAGCGGTGCAAAATAGACACCGAGTATAATTGTAGGGACAGCGAGTACGAGAAGAAGTATATTATATCCCCATCCGAAACCTATGCGAGATGAATTGTTCTCTGCGGGACGGAGGATAAACATGTTCTTCAGTATTTTCACATAGTAGTATAAGCTTACCACGCTGTTCAGAAGTCCGATAATAGTGAGCCAGATATACCCGCTGTTAACAAGCGCTGAGAACAGATAAAATTTTCCTATGAACCCGGCGGTTAACGGGATACCCGACAGAGAGAATAAAAATATCCCCATCATAACGCAGAGGAAAGGCGACCGGTAACCGAGTCCCTTCATTTCATTTATACTTTCCGTATGATATTTATTCGATATCATTATTGCCACGAAGAAAGCGCCGAGATTCATCAAATAGTAAACGATAAGATATATTATCATAGCGCTGATGCCCTGCGGAGTGACCACAACAAATCCGAGCAATATATATCCCGCCTGGGCTATCGATGAATAAGCAAGCAGGCGTTTCAGGTTGTCCTGCCAGATTGCAACGAAGTTTCCCAGCGTCATAGTTGCAACCGCAATAACTGCAAATATCTCGTTCCAGTGGAAGCCGGGGAGTATACCGTAAACAAGTGTTTCTTGTCCGGGAATGACGGCGGCGGAATTCCTGAACGCAACCAGGAAAAATCTTATCATCATAGCGAAGCCTGCGGCTTTGGATGAGACCGAAAGCAGGGCAGTGATGGGCAGGGGAGCACCTTCATAAACATCCGGTGTCCAGAAATGGAACGGAACAGCAGATATCTTATAACCAAATCCTGCAATAATTAGGAACACAGCAACAAGCAGAGTGACCATGTTGATAGCATTATTCGACAGGTATCCGCTGATGGCAAACAGGTCTGTGGAACCGCAAAGCCCGTAAATTATGGAAATACCGAATAACATCAAGCCGGAAGAAACACCGCCGTAGATAACGTATTTCAGGGCTGCTTCAACCGAACGTTTGGTTTTCTTAAAATACCCCGCAAGTACGTACGAGCTTAAGCTAACCATTTCCAGCGAAATGTACATCATCAGCAGGTTAACCGAAGATGACATCAGAAATGCCCCGAGTGTTAGCGAAAGTATCAATGCGTAATATTCCTGAGTCTTGTACTCCATATCGCGTATTTCATTTGACATGAACGAAAAGAATACTATCAGGAACGCCGAAAATATGAATAACAGCTTAAAGAAAAGAGAGAACGGGTCTATAACCACCATCTGAAAGAAAATGGCCTGCTGTGTAAATTTAAACTGAACGAGCGTGAAGACCAGCGTAACGGCGAGCCCGGCGAGTGCTATTATTCCCGAAACCTTCGTTTTCTTTTTGAAGAACAATTCTATTATGGCAATGAGCAGTATGGTTATGATCAATACTGTCTCAGGGTAGAATTTACTTAAGTTTTCAAGTATTTGCTGGGTTAACATATTCTATTTTATTCGTTACCAACCCATTATCGGGAGGTTTGTTGATTTAGAAATAAGATCAACTAATTGATTGACCGAAGTCGACATAGTATTTAGCATCGGTGAAGGATATACACCGAGGAATATCACAATCACAGCGAGAGGTATCAGTGTTGCAAGCTCTCTTCCCGAGATATCGGTCAGCCCGCTCCATTTTTCGGGAAGGTCACCGTAAAATAATTTCTGCAAGGTCCAGAGCATATATGCTGCTGTCAGGACTATTCCCAGAGTTGATATCAACGTAATAACTCTTAAAGAAGGAACGCTGAAAGCACCAAGGAATGCGAGCGCTTCACTGATAAATCCGCTTAGTCCCGGCAAGCCGAGCGCTGCGAAGAAAGCAACTATCATGATACCGAAGTATTTCGGCATCTTGTTCGCCAGACCGCCGAAAGAATCGAGGTCTCTTGTGTGAGCCCTGTCATAGAGAACGCCGACTATTAAGAAGAGCATGGCTGTGATGGTTCCGTGGTTGAACATTTGGAACACCGCGCCGGTGATACCCTGCGTTGTCAGTGATGACATACCGAGCACTACATATCCCATGTGTGCTATCGAAGAATAAGCTATAAGCTTTTTGAAATCCGATTGAGCCATTGCGCACAGTGAACCATAGACTATATTTATCATTCCGAATACAGCGAGTGCATAAGCGAAGTATATGGTTGCATCCGTGAATATGGTGAAGCTTATCCTGAGCATGCCGTAGGTACCCATCTTCAGCAGAACACCAGCAAGGATAACGCTGATAGGCGTCGGGGCTTCGACATGTGCATCGGGAAGCCATGTATGGAACGGGAAGATCGGGACTTTTATGGCAAAACCGATGAACAGCGCAACGTAAGCGAGCAGTCTTGCTGTGGTCAGTGAGCCTGCCAGCAGTGAGCCCGGGATATAATTTGCAGGGTCCATCAATGAGAGCATGTTGAAAGTATGCACGCCTGTCGAAACATCTTTTGACGAAAAGTATAATGCAAGCATAACAACCAGGATGAATGCGCTTCCGAAAAGTGTATACAGGAAGAACTTGATAGCCGCATATATCTTTCTCGGTCCGCCCC
>JBEKSX010000045.1:0-23973 GCA_049516635.1 Ignavibacteria bacterium
GCTACGGGACCGCAGTGGTATATCGCAGAACCGTTGAGATCAACGGGTGAATCGTGTGTGGTCAGGTAGAAATGCAGAGTATCCCTGCCGGTGTGCATGATGCCGTTCAGCAATGCTACGTCGCCGACTTTTAAGCTTCGGACCTGCTTTTCGGTAATGGGGAGATTTATATGGATCTCTTTTCCCGTAAGCGGTATTCTGGATTCCTTTGCCATTTTCATAACCGGTGTTTCATCTCTATACAACCAATGCTTGATATCTCCTGTGTTTGCATCCAACACTACACCGAGTCTCCTGAAAGCCCAGCAGTCATACGCAACTGTTACAAAGTAACAGGCAGGCAACCGGTTATATGCGCCTATCTTGCATCCGATGAGCGTTACAAGCCCGCCGAATCCCATCGTTCCTATCCCGAGCTTATTCGCATTTTCCATGATGTACGTTTCAAGCTTTGCCAGTTCAAGATCCGGGTTTAAATCGTCTAAAGTCCTGAATAACTGCTGTTTAGCGTAAGCATATCCGGTAGCCCTGTCACCACCGATGGCAACCCCGATAGCCCCCGCACTGCATCCCTGTCCCTGCGCCTGGTAAACCGCATGCATGATGCACTTGCGGACACCTTCCAGGTTCCTGTCAGCCCTGCCGAGATTGCCAAGGTCGCACGGAACGGAATATTGTATGTTCTTATTCTCACAGCCGCCGCCTTTAAGTATCAAGCGAACCTCTATCTCACCCTTATCCCATTGTTCGAAATGAATAACGGGAGTACCGGGACCGAGATTATTACCGCTGTTCTTTCCTGTAAGTGAATCTACGGAATTAGGTCTCAGCTTGCCTGTTTTAGTCGCTTCGGCAATAGCTTCTTCTATCTCTTTCCGCATTATAATCTGGTTCGTTCCGACGGGAGTTTTTATTTCGAAAGTAGGCATTCCTGTGTCCTGGCAAATAGGAGCGGTATCATCGCACGCCATATCTACGTTAATGGCTATTGTATCAAGTGCAAGCGATGCCTGTGTGCCTTTTGTTTCCACCTTCATCGCTTTAGATATTACCTCCCTAACATCGGGGGGCAGGTTTACTGAAGTCTCGATAATAAGATCGAGCATGCTCTTTTTAAAATTTTTCATATATTTACATGATTATTTAATATATATAACAAAGATACATCAAAAAAAATGAAAGATTGGTATAAAAGATTAGTACGGAAGAAAAGGGATAAGAATTTAATCATTTAAAAAATATTTTATTAATTTTTTGTAATTTACAAAGCATTATAAAAAGTTAGTTCTCACGATTCAGTATCATAACCCCCTTGTCCTGCGGACTTCCCCCTTTAATTAAAGGGGGGACTAAGGGGGGTTTTGGTTATGAAGAAATTCACCAAATATCACTTCAAACGGAATTGAAATTTATCGTTAATCGGATTCCCGCTTTTCCGCTATAAGCGGACAGGCTGTGGGAATGACAAACAATTCTTAAGGTAATCTTGTGATCCCTAAAAATTCTTCCTGTTAAATATCTTAAGTGAAATGAAGGCGGAAAGCACTGTCCATAAAAGCAGAAATCCCAGCGAGAAGAGAGTTCCGTTATTTGACACTATAATATCCAGGGTGTGCAATTGCAAGTCAGCTGAAGTAAAAGAAGAAATATTCCTGCAGCCGGTTTCATTGAGTTTTCGGTTGGAGCCGTTCCAGAATACCTTCCCAATGAGTAAGTACACCGGTATATTTATCTCTGAAGGTCTCTGCATCATTTAGAGTTTCATACGCCGATAGTCCCGCACCCATCGGGCTCAGTAATTTTTCACTTATTAGATAGTATGCCTTCCTTGCATCCGTAAACTGGCCCGGCTTCGAAGCATCTATTACGAGAAATTTGTCAACCTCGGAATAATTGATCTTACCCTGGTTTAGGTAACGTACCATACATTCTGCAGCGTCGAACTTATATATTTTACCTTTAATGGTAATTATCTCAGCTCCGAACTTATTATCCATGATGGTCATCCTGCACTGTTCGCACTGGTCCTTGCCGTAATTGATCGGTTCAGGACCTGTGCTGCAAGAACAAAAGCAGACCGATATTAAAATAAATATTATATTAAACGCTTTGTGGTACATCTTCTTCTAGCTTTTATTTTTAATTTCTCCTGTTATATTATTTCATTGATTGCGGATTTTGATCGTTCGACCTGAAGTATTCCAGTATTGCCCTCGCATCGTCCTGCGTGACGTCCTGGAAAGCCATCTGAACCAGATACGTGGCGAAAAGTTCTTTTGCTATCTTATTTTCCTGCGTCATTTGCTGGGGGTTCAGTATCATATTCATTATCCATTCGGGTTTTCTTCTTTTTGTTACGTCCTTCAGCGGGGGACCTACAAGTTTGGAATCCAGCTTATGGCAAGCGGAACATTTTGTTGTGAATGTCTGCTGTCCTTTATCTACAAGCTGTTTGTCTATCGGACCGAGCTTTACTTCTTTAACGGGTCCGATCCCTAGCTCATCGTTTTGTTTCGAACATCCCGGAAACAGAAAGGAAGCTATAATGAGAGGAAGTATGAGCATGGTGTGGGTTTTAATAATGCTATTTATCATATTATTCCTGATATAAAAAATATACGTTTGATAATAGAAGTGTCCATTACATAAATTTAATAATTAAATCTTGCAGAAAAAAGTAAGAATTAGAAATCGCTCGTCATCAACCCGAATTCATTGAAAATAAAAGATTTAAAATCTATTTTAGATAATCTATTTATTAAAAGGATTTTCAATGAAAACAAAAAAATCGTGGCGTGAGAAGCTTGCCGACAGCAAAGACCTTCCGAGAATAGAAACCATAACGGAAAAACTAAGAAAAACCTGGGGAACCGGTACTTTCGTTATTCCTGCTCCGATGGAGGTAGATGAGATAATGAAGATGGTACCAAGAGGGAAACTTATCACCATAAACGAGATCAGGAAGAAGCTTGCACTGAAGCACGGAACCGATATTGCATGTCCCATAACTACCGGTATTTTCGCCTGGATCGCAGCAAATGCCGCCTCTGAGGACGAAGCCGAAGGGAAAAAACGCATAACACCTTACTGGAGAACATTAAAAACTGGCGGAGAATTAAATCATAAATACCCGGGCGGGATAGAAAAACAGACCGGGCTTCTGGAAGCGGAAGGATTTGAAGTTATTAAAAAAGGGAAAAAAACCGTAGTTTACGAATATTCAAAATATCTGATAGGAGTTTGAGCCTATTGCTGAAACATTTTTGACTATACGGTTCTATAAAATACATAGAATGCTCCAATAATTAATTCATAATAAAATGAGAAATTTCATAGTTCTTTCGGCAGTCTTCGTATGTTTCCTGGGATATGCAAGATTCTCTTACGGACAATCAGAAACCACTATGCAGGACATTCTTGAGACCGTAAACGGGAAGATCACCGAACTGGAAGATGAGAAAGACCAGGAAATAGTAAACATAACATTAGACCTCCTTGTTGATCAAGGAACAAAGTCGGTTATCAGGTATCTCGACCCTGCTTTCAATTATATGGTTATAGCATTTGGCGACAGAAGAATTTCTAAGTTAAAATTAACCATATACAAGAAAGTTATAGATGATTGGGTATATGTTAACGATGCCACGGGAGCCAATCCGCAGATAAACATCACCCCTTCAACTTCAGAATTCGAACAATACCGATTCACATCAACGGTGGATGAGTTCAAGGAGGATAATCGTACCGGGCATTTTGCGTTATTGATATACCACAGGAATCCTGAGAAAAAGAAATAGTAAAATGTAATAAAACTTGAATAAAGGGACTTGCTTCCCTGTCTTCTTTCCATACGAATACTGCAATTTATTGGAAGATTATCTATCACATACAAAGACCGCGGTCAACAGGTTAGCTTCCGGTTATGACGAACTGGAAAGCGCTAATGCCGTCATAAAATGGATGCGGTCAGTTATACAGAAAATATACCAGCATTACTTCCCACCCGGCTCGGAACTCCTTGAGATAAATTCCGGTACCGGAACAGATGCCGTCATACTCGCAACAAAAGGCATCAAGATATTCGCCAACGATATTTCTCCCGCCATGATAGAAATCCTTCGGACCAAGGCGATCACTTAAGTTACTTACTTCTTCTTTCCCCTTAAAAAGATATAATTTTTGCTTAAATTATACCTATGATATGGTTCATTAAAGTAATTATTTTTATCATACTCCTTTTATTCCTGCTTAAACACATCTGGGCAGGAATGTAACATATATACCGGAATCTGTGTTTAGATTATTCCAGATTAAGCAATATTTTCTACTAAAATAGATAAAATTTAACATATTCCGGAACAAAATATACATGCCTGAATGATAATTCTTCTAAATCCCAGGAGCGCAACCTACGCATTCCGCGTTCCCAACACGATACTTACTCTCGGTGCATTTCTCGAGGGAAAATACGATTACTTTCTCCTGGATGAGAATAGTGTAGAGATGCTGAAACAAGTTTTCCAAAGGAGTCCTTTGGACAGCATGACAGTTTCAGAATAACAGTTTTAAGCTTTATGCAATATGCTATACTTCCTATCATCACCCATTATTTGAATTTCATTATCTTTAATAATTTTATAATTTTTACACAGAATATTAGAAACATAGAGCAGTCATATCAAAAAAACCCTGAGAAAAATTCTTTTCCTTCTAAACTATAACCTCTACCACAGGTTCAAGATAAAAAGGACCGTTACGGAGAAAGTGGAGGGCTTTGTATATACGGTATACCCCGGAGTATTCAATCCCCGCAGTTATATAAGCAGCAGGCTCTTCGCGAAGTTCATCCTGAATATGAAGGACCTTCACGGCAAATACATACTCGATATGGGATGCGGATCTGGTATTGTGAGTGTAACTGCTGTTTCTATCGGTGCCCGGTGTCTTGCCGCCGATATCAATCTCGATAGCGTGAGGTGCACGAAGGATAATATTAAGCAAAATTTTCCCGGGGACAGCACGGAAGTAATACAGAGCGATCTATTCGAAAATATACCGAAATCGGAGAAATTTGATATTATATTTTTCAATCCCCCTTACTATCCGAGAGAACCCGAAACCGCCTTCGAGCTTGCGTTCAATGCCGGAAAAAACTACAGGGTTATAAGGGATTTTGTGCAGGAAGCCGGGAAATTCCTGAAAGCGGACGGCAGGATTTGCTATATAGTATCTTCGGATATGGACATAGCTTTGTTTTCACAAATCCTTAAAGAACATAGATTTAAATACGAGATTGTCACAGAAATTTACAAATTCTTCGAAACGTTTTACATTGTTAATTCGTTTTTGACTTCAGTTATTTCTTAATTTATAAAAAATGGTCCCCGGACATTTATCCTTATTTACCTTATCACTGATCCTGGTGCAGTCTTTAGTCTACTACCAGTTGACGCATTATTTAAAGAGTAAAAGATTTTACAGGCCGGTGTTAAGCTGGTATGCACTTATTCCGTTCATTATATTCAATGCACCGGTTCTCTACATTTCGAGCCTTCATCACAGTAATTATGATCCGCCCGATTGGTTCAAAGTTTACCTGATGCCGTTTTTCTACGTCTGGCTCTCGGCGACTATTCTGATAGCAATATGGCTTCTGGCGGGAAAAATTATCAAGCTCCCCTTTCTTATCAGCATAACTTTACTCAAGCTCATAAAGCCTATCAGGGTAAGAATAAAGAAGCTCAAAGAAAAGAAAGCTGTACGAGTAATTGACCTCTCGAGGAGAAGGTTTATAAGGGGAACAACATTCGCTCTTTCATCATACGCTTTTCTGGGTGCGGGATACGGTGTAATTGAACGCAACCATTACGAAGTAGATTATAAGAAAATAAAGATAGATAACCTTCCCGATGAATTTAAAGGTCTGACCGTTACATTGCTCAGTGATATTCACGCAGGTGAGTTCATGGATGAATACGATATGAGGAAATATTGTGATGCAGCAAACTCACTTGAGTCCGATATCATCTGTATTCCGGGTGACTTTGTGAACTTCCAGAGGGAAGACTCTAAGATGGTTGCAAAAGGTTTCAACGGGCTCAGGGCGAAGTACGGAATAATTGGCTCACTCGGCAACCATGATTTCTTTATGGACCCCGATTATGTTACGGATGTGCTCAATAACGAAAGTCCCATCAAAGTTTTGAGGAACGAATATCATAAGATGACAATAAACGGCAAAAATCTTTACATACTCGGCGTGGACGATACAAGAAGTGCCGGTGCCGAAATGAACAAGATAGTTCTTAATTACCTTGACACTCTTTCACAGGGGCTATCGAACCAATTTCCCGATTATCAAACTTCAACCAAAATACTGCTCTGCCACAAACCGTACGGCTTTGATGATGTTTCACAAAGAAATATGGACCTCGTCCTTGCGGGACATACACACGGCGGGCAGGTGGTTCCTTTGAGATTTGGCAGCTTCAACCTTTCCTTCGCCGGACTGGTAAGCAAGTACATAGAAGGGCATTACACTATCGGCAAATCAAACATGTATGTCTCACGAGGTATCGGCACCGTTGCCGTCCCGATACGCATAAACTGTCCCCCCGAAATAACAAAGATAACTCTGGTGTAATAAATGTAGCCCGGAATTGTATTCCGGGTGAACAGCAAAGCTGTTCTGGATTTCCCCCTTGTTGGTGTTACCTGCCCCGATCACTCGGCGGTGACCAACAACATCTATTGCCACAGAACGCACAGAGAAATCATACATATGTCATTTACAAGTTCCATAACCTAATCTGTATTGCATTTTTGCTAAATTGCTGTAATATTTGAAATAAGACGACGGCATGCAGAACGTATTCTCCACCAAACAATGATTATTTTGGCGCAAGGTATCATGACAGCAGGATAGATGGATGAAGAAGTGGATAGCGTACAAAAGAAACACTATGATTTTTCACCTTACAATTATGTTCTAAACAATCCATTATCTTTTATAGATAAAAATGGAAGCTAGAAACGCAGCACTGTAGATAATGTTTTTCAATATATCTGAATTAGTATATGTAATAGTAAAAGTGATGTTAAAAATCGTTACGTTAGGCCATTATCCTTCAGAAGATATTATTAATAAACGGAAAGAGATAGTTATAGTGGCTGTATTTTTCATAGTGTTTGTTTTTTTAATCATTTGGTTTCTTTATAGTTAATATACTATGTCGGGAGTGGATCCGCCGCGGCGGACCCGACATGACCTTGTGACAACGCTATGACCCCGCTTCTGCACAATAAAATTATGTATTGATATACGACTTTTTATACTGTATGTTAATGTCGTTAAGAGATAAAACAGGTTTTTATTAAAACCTAATATTTAAACAATTCTAAAATAACTGCTTTTTATTGGGGAAAGGTGATAAGAAGAATAATTTAATAAAATGAAACTCCTATTCTTTAAAATATTCACAATTCTTTGTTTACTCTCAAACATAGGTTTTTCGCAATCCGGATGGAACATTCAGCAAAATCAAGCATCTTACACACTCTATTCTGTTTATTTTGTGAACCAGTACACAGGATGGGCTTCTGGTGAGCTTTACGTCAGTATTGGCTTGATAATCAAGACAACAAATGGAGGGCTGAACTGGTTCACTCAATATATTGATTCATCATATTATTATATTTCCTCGATTTTTTATATAAATCAAAATACCGGTTGGGCTGGGGGAGCACCTGGGCCTATTTTAAAAACAACCAATGGAGGTATTAATTGGTTTTATCAAGCTTACGGGAAACATCTATGGTTAGGTTCCATTTATTTTATAGATCCCAACACCGGATGGGCTGTTGTTGATACAATAAATACTAGTGGTATTATTTTAAAAACAACGAATGGTGGTACAAATTGGTTCTATCAAACCAGCGGTACATCATATGGTTTATTCTCAGTTATTTTTATTGACCAAAATACAGGTTGGATAGCAGGTGGTTATGCTGTTTATGATGGAATAATTTTAAAAACAACCAACGGGGGAACGAATTGGTATACGCAATACCAGGATACTTTATATAATCTGCTTTATGGTATTCAATTTGTAGATCAAAATACAGGTTGGGTAATAGGAGAAAATTCGTATAGTTATGGAAAAATCATTAAGACAACAAACGGGGGAAGAAATTGGTTTCTTCAATACAACGCAAATTATTATATATTACAATCACTCTATTTTATAGATCAATACAGCGGGTGGTCTGGAGGTGCTGACAACATTCATAATGGAATTGTCATAAAGACGACCGATGGAGGTTCGAACTGGTATGAGCAATTTAATGGAAGCGGACCTAATCATGAATTATTTTCAATAAATTTCATAAATATGAACAGCGGTTGGGCTGTTGGTAACAATGGTATAATTATTAATACCACAAATGGCGGTGAACCGATAGGCATTAAACCGATTTCTTCAAATGTACCGGAATCATTTTTATTATACCAAAACTATCCCAACCCTTTTAATCCTTCAACAAAAATAAAGTTCCAAATCCCCGTTTTCCCCCTTATGAAGGGGGTTAGGGGGATGAGTGTTCGATTATCCATCTATGACCTCCTTGGCCGTGAGATTGCCACACTTGTCAACGAACAATTGCAGCCCGGCACATACGAAGTTGAGTGGGACGGAGGCAATTATTCAAGCGGAGTGTATTTTTATAAACTTGAAGCGGGTAGTTTTACGGATACGAAAAAAATGTTGATGATAAAGTAACTTGTTACTTTATCAGCCTGTCCCGATTACTCGGGAAAATCCCGCCTTAAAGCGGGGGTTTTGATGAAATAAGTTATATAAAAAAATTTACCCGTTGTTGGTAGCCTGCCCCTAACCTCAGGTGGGTTGCCTGCCCCGATATCTCGGTGGTCACCAACAACAAAATGATACTAATTCCAAAGCTCCATAGGAGCGTAATATTTATAGCTTATTTCAACAATTCTCGCACAAGCTCCAGCGGAGCGAAACAATGTAAATATCTGATATAATTATTTCGCCCCTACGGGGCTTATGTTACAATTTTAGTTTTAACTATAGATATTTCGCTCCTACGGAGCTGAATAAATTCGCACCCGTTTATAAATCTTTTTAGTCAATAAATTCGAATCGTTATAATCTGATTATCGCAGTTATGAAAAATAATTGCCTTGATTTCTGCAGATTGATATAGTATATTTGTATTTGTGGTTCTTTGAAATAGTTAGGGTATTGTAAAATTGTCATGCTGAACATCTTGCCCGGCTCAGACGGGTGTTTCAGCATCTCCGATGGCTAGTAATTAGACCCTGAAACAAGTTCAGGGTGACAGCTATAGAGGTAACTAAAAGGTAACTAAGTTACCCTAACTTAAATTTTCAAAAAGTGGTGATTATAGCGTTTAAATACAATATTTTGAGCAAGGGGGTAACTTAAGTTACCCGGGGGTACACTATTAATAAACCCTTAAAAAAACAGTGAGTTCTTTTTTTCTCCCCTTTACGAAAGGGGAGACACGGCGACAGCCGAGAGGGGTTCAATACTGGATTCCTGCTGGAGTTTATCTCGCACTTGATGCGGGGCGAGAATGACAACTTCTCATTACTAAGTAATCATTACTTAAGAGGTCAAAAAATGGCGATTCCTGCGTTCCTGATTACTTGTTATTACTTAAGTAATAGGGGGGTAGTAAATTAAAAATTTAAAAATAAAAATTCTCCGAAGGAGTCCTTCGGACAAAATTGTGCTTTTGTACTTTTACGGCTAATTCTATTGAATTTACATTTGAACAATAGAACTTTTTGCGATAATTTGCACTAATTAAATTTTAAGCGTATGAAAAAACTTTTATTTCTCTGTATTATCATTTTCACTGCAGGCATAACATTTTCTCAATCGGTTATCGAAAATCCCATAGTAAAATTTTCGCCGAACGCACAATTGGACGGTTATAACTTCAGGTTCGATCCGGCGTCAAGCTCATACTGCTACGTTCAGTATGACAGTAACGATAATCAATTCAGCATCATAGGCAACCGCGGAAATTCCGCACGATATGGATACTTAGTTGCTAACAATACCCTCTTTGATAAGATGGGAAACTATTACAATATAGCAAGCAATAATATCACGGATACTACCTATACTTACTTCCTTCTGAAGAACGGGAAAGAGGCGGCAACTTTTGATATGATGAACGAGAACTGGAGAATGAGCAGTGACAATATATATTTCGTATGCACGGAGAAGAACGGTACATATCTTGCCGTTTATAATACTCTGGACGGGTCAATAACAAAAGGTAAAAGTTATGAAAATATCATACTCGTTTATTATGAACAGAACATCAGTGACGGGGAACCTGAAGGCGAGATTGGTTTCACAAAGAGCGGTAAGCCGTATTATATGGCATCATTGAAGGGAGAAAAATTCCTGGTAATAGATAATATCGAACAAAAACATTACTCCGATATAGACACCTACTACTTTAACGAAGATGCCGAAGGGAACATGACATACTTTGCAAAAGAACAGGGAAAATTCTTTGAGAATGCGGGAGGTGCGTTCGTGGTGCAGGGTACAAAGGAATACAGCAGGAAATGCGACTATCTCTACGGTCCCATCCTATTCGATAAACAGAACAACCCCATCTATGTCTGTGCCGACTCCGCCGGAAACACTTCTCCCCAGCGTGTAATGGTAGGAGAGACCGCGGGTAAAACATATAACGGCGGATTGTATAACCTTGCATATACTCCCTCCGGAAAGACTATTTATATTGCAACAGAGATCACAGGCAAAAAATATGATGTCTATAAAAGTTTTGTTGTGGCAGACGGCAAAGAAAGCAAGAGATATAATTCCATCACATATTTCAGGATACTTCCGAACGATGATGTGCTGTATGCCGCATCAAGGGAGGACGAGCAGGCAGTTATTGTTAAAGGAGGCAAAGAACTTGAGACCGACTACCCCAATATCTACGATGTAGAAATTATGCCTGACGGCAGCCTTGCATATGTCGGAGTGATCTACGGTGATAATAAGAAGATCAAAGACAGGTACTATCTGGTTATCCGCGATGATGAAATGGGTCCTTATGACGGAATGGTCTCACTGGATAATGTATATAGTTCATACATTTTTACCGATGCTAAAGGCAACTATGCCTACATCATTTTAAATATGAAAAACGTCAGCGATTACATTACCACTCAACAGCTGGTAACACCTAAGTATGAGAGTAAGGAATTCGACGGGATACAGGACGTAGCATTTTATAACGGTAAGGTTTTGTGGACGGGTTCGCGTATCACAAACACAGAGAACTATACTTACAGCTACCGCCTCTATTATAATAATAAGCCCATTGGCAGGGAATACGATTATATCGGCGATTATAAGTTCGATGATAAGACAGGGATAATAACTTTCACAGGCATGGCTGGAAATGAATTTTTTACTGTGAAGATACAGTTGTGAGATCCTTCTCTTCGCTCAGGATGACAATGATGGAGATCTCATTCCTATCACGCTGAACATTCTGCCCGAATTTGTTCTGTCTCTGCGGTAGGAATGAAGATAATCTTTCTCTTCATACGTGCAGTATGGCGATACATCTATCTGTGAGTGGGAAATTCCAATTTCATGGAGCTGGTTTAGAATATGTTCTTTGAAGTCAATAAAATATTTCTCGTTCTTACGGTTGATGAATTTTTTATCGAACATTTCCGCAACATCTTCACCGACATCAAAATGGTCACGGCAGATGCCCGGTCCGATAAAAAAGCCGAGGTCTTTTTTCCTGCATCCTATTTCGTTCAAGAGAACGTTCGCAGTTTTTGAAAGGATCTTTTTATGCGTCCCTCTCCATCCCGAGTGCACGGCTGAAACGATTTCGCGTTCTTTGTCATATATCAGGATAGAATAACAATCCGCAGTGCTGATTATTAGAAAGACATTCTTTTCCGATGTTATCAAAGCATCTGTATTTTCATAATATCCGGGCGTGTTTATTATCATCACATTATCGGAATGAATCTGCTGAGGAATGGCAAGGTTGGATTGCTCAATTCCCAGTGATGAGAAAAATTTATTACGATTAGTTCTCACCCTTTCTTCATCATCCCCGACCTTAAAGCTCATATTATTGAAGAACGGAGGAAGCGTATTGCCGCCGAGCTTTGTACTGACACCGTGAACAAGGTTCGGGAATGATGCAAATTTTTCGGAGCGAATTATTGCAGGTTTCAATATCGAACTATTGGTATGATCAGCCATTCAGGGGTTTTATTTTTATCATGGAAAAAACTATTGCGATCATTATACCCGTAAATCCTGATATATAGAATATCACCGGGTTGAACGGGTTCAGGATGAAATATCCCGACTGGTACCAGTTCTGTAGCCAGAATGTTGAATTGTACCTCTGGAATTCGGTAAATAAATTCGTTTGCCCCAGGAACAGGTAGAACAGCAGGTCGTATGACATTAAATAATGTGATACCAGTATTCCCAGAGCAGACCATATTCCGCAGTAATAAAATATTATTATGAGCCCGATAAATTCCAGGGATTTTTGTATGATCCTGTACCTGGTGACCTGGATGTGCCCGGTCCCAGATTCCTTACCAGATTCTTGAAATATCCATGACCAGACAGTACTTGAATAATTTTCCTGTTTTATTTTCTGCTGGTAAATGATTCCGTATGAATACACATCGAAAAGCGTAATGAGGAAAATATAACAAAGTACAAAGATAATCCTTACTCTACGGCCAAAGATCTTTCTTTTCTTATTTTTTGAAGGGTTCATCCGGTTTCCGAATTCATTGTCCTCACACTCCGAATTGTTTCAGGTGGTGGTTCATGTGAATGTAGTTAATCCTCCCCCTTTGTGAATTCGACAATTTGCCGAATAGAGGGTGATAATATGACTCCACGGGCTCCAGAGATCGCTGAATGAGCGTGTTGAGTTTATCTACCTCTTTTTGAAGATCCTCCGGGTTAACACCCCGCGCGACCTGGTCTATGGGAGGAAATGTAGGTACATTCTTCGGGACAGGGGCACCGCAAAGTGAAACCCATTTAAATACTGTATGTGTGAAAAAATTACCGGTATCCTTGACCTCTATCTCTCCGCTCTGCATCCTCAAAGCGTCAGAAAGATGCCTCAGCATCTGATTAACGTTCATTTTACCCCACTGTCCTTTCGATCCGGAGGTAAGCTTCGAGATGCGGTCTTGAATTGATTTTGTGTCCTCAGGATTATTTATATTCCTCATTTTTTATGAAAAAATAATGAATGATATAAAGAGATTCAAGTTGGGAAATATTATAAAAATATATTATAGGAAAACTCCTGAAATATATTCGCAGTTAATTCAGCAAATTCCGAATTGCGTTTATGTAATGGCGGTAGGTCCACGGGTCCCAGATAATGTTTCGGGCGCTGAATATATTTTCTATCGAGATGCTGCAGTCTTCATCCATCAGAGGTTTGTCCACGTTGTCAGTCCAGACTTCTTTCATATCCTCAAACCTATTGTTTTCATCATCGGGAAATGAATAATATTTCCTGTCTTTAACTATAAGATAAACACCTTCGTCACGGGGTAATAATGATGCAGTCCATTTCGACAGAGGAACCGGCGAGTCCTGTGTAGAGGGATCGATAACGATCGAGTCAATCCCGAGTGAATGAAAAAATATTATCATCGGTGCAACATGATAGCCCCATCTCTCACATTCACCATCGTAACTAAGATAAATATTTTCTTTGAATCTGTATTTTTCCGACATCGATGTTCTTTTGTAATTTGCAAACATCCACACTTTTGCGACCTTTACTCCCGCGAACCTCTTTTCAATTATGGCAGAGATAAGATGAGCTCTGGCATCACAGTTATTGCAGTCATCAAAATCTATGAAAGTGAGAGTGGATTCGACGTAATTATAGATGGAGTCGGAAAGGGTGACATTTATATTACTGTGAGGTACCTGATCGGAAAATCTGCTGTATTCAATCTTCCCGGTCTGCTGTGTATATACCGTTAAGCTGGCAAATAAAAATAATAAGACAGAATATCTCATAATTTACACTACAAAATTACGCTATCTATGAGAAAACAACAATGAAAAAGAATGTGCAATAAAAAAGCCGGTCAGATAATACTCACCGGCTGAAATTGATTCTGCAATAATACTCTTATTTATTAATGATATTTTCCCACCATCTATCATCGTTTGATTCGATCGGCTCAACTTTGAGAACGCCGTTCGAATTTGTGCATTTATTACCCACCTCCACCGTTACCGGGAGTATATTTTCGGCAGTGTTCACCATATTTTGTGTTTCCTCTTTAAGTTTCTTCTGCAATTCCTCCATTGTTATTTTACCGTCCTTGTAATCCTGGGTGAGCTGCTGCATTTCCTGAGCTTTGGATTTCCCTTCACCTTTGTTTTGACCCGTATATGGTACGCTGACTTTTACTTTGCCTTCATACACTTTTATTATATCCGCAGTATCGTTTCCGGATGCACTGACCTCAATTGAGAACTGTGTATGCAAATCGTTTATTATTGAATTGGCAGTGTTAAATACCATTAGACCAACGTCATGGGTGAGCTGATGTAAATCTTGAATTATCTGATTCGCTTTTTCCCCCATATTGACAAGTATTTTACCTTTTTTAAGATCTACCTTCATCTGCCCGATATCTAATTTCTTCTTCATTGCGGTACATAAGTCTGTTAGTATTGGTAGATTAAGTGTAGAATTGGGTCCCAGCGCAAATTCCGTTATAACATCAGCTTTCGAATCACCTGTGATCAGTAAAATCGAGATTTCTCCGTTAGGACCGGTTTTTACAGCTGTGCCTTCTTGAAGCATATCGCGTGCTTTCAATGTATCGGCGTGTTTTGCAACCCACCCTGTATCACGTTGTCCGCAGATATTCGAAATTTTCCTTTTTAAAATCTCTCCTGATGCATCCACAGCGTAGTTGACAATAATCCGGCATGACTCATCCGATATTTTTATGACATCGGAGCTCTCCTCCGCTCCGTCAAATAACAATGAATCTCTGTCACCGTTGTAAAAAACAGGGATATGTTTTGGGTTTGAGTATATGCTTACAGAAATGAACACTAAAGCAAAGAAAATTATAAATTTAATATTCTTCATAGCTTAAGTAATTAAAATTATTATAAAATCGAAGTTTTTGAACTAAACGTGAGAAAGACAGCAAGTTATATAACAGAATAACATTTCGTATAATAATTAAATTCCATCAGCATAATATTTTTGAGAATACAATCGGGCGGGAAGATTATAATGGATGAGTTTTAACCGAACATGAAAGAAATTTCTACACAAACAAATCCTACTAACTGGAGACTTTAGACGGGTCAGTGATATCTTCTCAGGTATGAGGACATATCATTAATAATTATTCCCTTCGGATCATCCGTTAATTTCCTGTTCAGCTCTACATCCGCAAAATTCTTGTGGTTTTTATAGCTTTCGTCGAGGTAAGTTCTGTTGAAGATGAAATTGTAAGGAGTTATATAATAATAGGCGTATTTATTAATCAGATCGTTGAACTTCGGAATATTTCTAACAAATAGGAATGACCTGTCATCCCAGTAGATAAGCTTCCATTTAACGTCTGCCAGGGAGAGATAGGAAATTATCCCGAACTTTATCTCTGAGGCATTAATTGTCATATATGGCGTGCTGTACATAACATAATCGATTCCCAGGGTATCCAGCAAAAATTCATAACCCTGCTCTTTTAAATTGATATTTTTATATAGTGAGTATATTCTGTCATTTAAATTCCTGCTGTCTATGAAGTTTTTGCTCTCCGGGAATTCCCAGATGAAGTAACCTCCTATCTTAAGACTATTGAAGGGTTTTGTTCCTATCTTATCAATGTTCTCTTTCTTTATAAAATCAAACATTGACTTTGGAAAGAACTTCTCGTTCACGCCGAAACCTGTCTCACGAAAATAATTCCCCAGGTAATCTTTATAAAGTGTATTATCATAGGTTTTAACTATCAGAAAAACCAAACATACTATTATCACTATTTTAGTGTATAAGGAATTTAAGAATTTATTGAACTTTGTTCTTTCGAAAAGACTGTTCAACGCCAGCATCCACATAATGAATATGATTATCAGGTAATCCGACATAAATCTCATACCCTGTACTGAATAAATGCCTGTCACGATATACAGCAGTGCCGGGAAAAGATCTTTTTTCTTCACCGAATAGTAAAGTAACAGCACTCCGGTTATTAAAAAGAAAATGTATATCCTGACATAATAGTACGAGATAGTTATTGAACTGAACTGTGATTTCCATTCATTAATGTCCTCAAGCATCTGCATTTGCGGATGGGCGAATGTATACAGGTAAGTATCTATAAAATGTGGGTTTATCAACAATGCAATTATCGAAATAACGAATGAGCAGAGCAAATATTTATTCCCTTTTTTTCTCTCATCGGTGTTCTCTTTCTTATTGATTATAAAATAATCTGCTTCTGCAGATATGATGTACAAAGCGAATATCAATATCCCGAGCAAAACACCCATGTGTATGTTAGCCCAGATCAGGAATATCACGGGCAGTATCACCAGGATATTTTTTTTACCGGAATAGTTGTACTTAATGCGGAAGAAAAGAAAAAGAATTATGATTAGAAATAAATAAGTAGCGATCTGCGGTCTTATGCTGAATCTTCCAAGCACTCCAAAGACGATCACGACCGAGAATGGAATGACCAGCGAAAGGGAAACATTGTTTTTCCATAATAAATATATTATGAAAGCAAATGTTATCAGTATTATTATTGTTCTGAAGATCGATAATGTATAATACCCGCCGATATTATACAACAGATAGGTCAATACATCCCATCCCCATTCGAACGGTATCCATTTTAATCCGTACGTAATATAACCGAATACATCCGTTGATGGTATATACCCGTTCTGAATTAAAAATCTTCCCGTAGCAAGATGCCAGAAAGTATCATCATCAAGGAATATCTTAAATGAGGTTATGATCGATAAGAATGTGAAAAATGAAGCAAGTAAGAAATAATCAATTATCTTTAACCTATCATAGATTATGACCGGTGCTTGCTCTTTTGCATCATTAGATTTCTCCTTACTTACCGGGATGTGTTTTTTCAACTTTTATCTTTCGTAATCATTTGTTGAAAATAACCAACTATTCGAAAAGATTAAAGGATAGGATTGTTACCGATGAAACTTATTCATCTCACATCTGCTGTTCCTCTAACAAAATCCTACGGACTAGTTTCGTTAATCGCATCATTCATGAGTACTGTAATTCTACTCAACGTTATTCGGCCTGCTGCGAACATTCTTATTCCGCAATATGATGTGAGCAATTAAGTAAAGCATGAGCCCAGCAATAAGCGAACCCCACTTATAAGGTAGAGGATATTTTTCGTAGAACATCGCATTGGTATCGCACATAAACGAATAAAGTATGAAAATCGAACCCAGAAGCACAATGATCCAATGTATAAGATGCGGTTTAACATTATATCCTTTGTCAAATATCCCTGTGATATCAATTCCAATCCCGATCATCACCAATGAGACCAGGACTGGCGCCAGCACGGGAGCTATCCATGGGACAGGAATGAGAAACAGTATATCCGGCTCAACGATAGATGTTGGCCAGTTGATCGCCGCCTTCAGCCAGATGTAGAAAAATATGTCCCATGTGCCGAAGATAACAAGGAAATACCCGAAACCTTCCCAGAACTTTTTGCTTAAGAGAGCGCCGATGGAAACCATAATTACCAGAGTTGCAAATTCCCTTATAACTTCTATATACAGAAGCAGGTCAACATGTTTCTTTATAGGAAAATGGAATCCCTGCGGATAATATATCTGGCGCAGGTAAATCACCACAGCTGACTCCACGTATGCAAAAGCCGCCGTAAAGATGAAAATAAGGATTATCTTTTTATAAAACTTCCTGTCCATGCTCTAAGAAACGAAAATACAAACAGATAATTGACCATACAAGCTACCATATGGGTCAGTTTATAGTTATGCGGCGGCTGGTTGGCAAGTGGAAGTGAATTGGAGTTCGTATTGTGTAGTCGGGTCTTCCTGACTCCTACCAAAGGCAGGCAAGAGAATCGTGTCGGGAGAGGAACTCTCTATAGGAGTCCTTCAGACCCGACACCACACTATAAATAATTAGAGAAAGAACTATCTTTGATGGGTTATTCATATCTGTAGTTATGTAAGTTTATTTACATATCTATTATTATATAAATCATTAATTTATATTTTATAACTATGATAAATGAAAATAGAAAGGAAAAGAATGAAACTGCTTTTAGTTTCACCTTGCCAGTATGAACATCGCCGGCTTCACGTTTCGCTGAGAATACCGCAGATCTCACTCAATATTATTGCAGCTCTCACGCCGTCTTATTACGAAATTAAGATTGTTGAAGAAGAAATCGAAGTTGTTAATTTCGACGAAGATTGTGACATAGTCGGTATCAGCACGATGACTGCAAATGCTCCAAGAGCTTATAAGATGGCAATGGAGTTCAAAAAAAGAGGGAAGACGGTCGTCATAGGAGGTGTTCATCCGACAGTTCTTCCGCATGAATCAATTCAATATGCAGATGCAATTGTGATTGGTGAAGCAGAGGACACGTGGGGGATACTTCTGAACGATTTTGAACAGGGTAAGCTGCAAAGATTTTATACTTCACACCAACCGGATGCATCACTTTCTCCGCTGCCCAGAAGAGAACTTTCTCAAAAATCTAACGGACTGTTCAATGTGAAGCCTATTGTTACGACCAGGGGATGTCCTTATGACTGTGACTTCTGTTGTGTACCACAATTTTTTGGAAAGAAACTTCGTTCGCTTCCTGTAGAAAAAGTTGTGGAGGACGTTATAGCTTCCAAAGGAAAGATATTTCTTTTCCTTGATGACAATATAATAGGTCATCCGAAATATGCTAAGGAACTTTTCAAAGCACTTATACCGCTTAAAATAAAATGGGTTGGACAGGCATCTGTATCTTTCGTGAAAGATACAGAACTTATGAAGCTTGCAGCACAAAGCGGATGTGCAGAATTGTTCTTCGGATTGGAAAGTGTCTCAACCAGTACATTGAAGAAGATGAGAAAATCCATCAACGAGCTGACAGATAACGAAGAGGCGATTAAAAAAGTAAAGGGTTTTGGGATTGTTTTTCATGCATCGATGGTGTTTGGTTTTGATGAAGACGGTAGATCCATCTTCGATGAGACATTAGAGTTTTTAATGAGGAACAAGATTGCATCAGTGACATTTAACATCCTGACGCCGTATCCGGGTACAAGAATATATGATAGATTCAAAAAAGAAGGAAGATTGATCACTGAGGAATGGCAATATTATGACCATAACACAGTCGTATTCAGGCCAAAGAATATGACAACCCAGGAATTATTAGAAGGTCATCTTTATACCAGAAAGCAATTTTACAAGATAAGTTCCATCGTAAAAAGATTAAGCCATGGTTCACCGCATCCATTGCTTTATATAGCGATGAACTTTGGATATCGAAAATCTATAAAAGAAGATACGAAAAACTTACAGAATGAGACTACGAGATTGAGGTTGATAGAAAATATCCCTGATATACAATGTGATTTGGCAGTGTGCAATAAGAGTAATATCTAAAAGAAGCACATATACACAATCATTTCGTAATTTAAGATTTAATTAAGGGTATTAAAAATGAAAACTTACATTCTTACTGCGCAAATTAGCACAAATAACCCTAAAGCTATTAAACTTGCTTTGAAACAGTTAGTGCCCAAAGCATCTATTAGATCAACTGATGAAGGATTTCTTGTAAAGGCAGCAATGCGGGGGGAAACAGCGAAAGATCTGAATCGAAACTTACTTTCTGCCCTGCGCCGTGTCGAACGCAAAACCGTTCTGCGGGCAGAATGGAGATCAGGCGGTAAAACAGAGCGTTTCTTTGATTATGTGCCTAAAGCGTCTAAAATCAATCCAAAGTAATTGTTATTCCATTATCAGCAGTTTTTATTGTTGAAATGATCTTATTCGTTTGAATATCGATGACAGCCACTGATGCGTTCCCCTGATTAGTAACATATGCATATTTCCCGTCCGGTGAAATATCAACCCATGTCGGCATGTAGAATCCGTTTATTGTTGCAGAGATTTCATCGGTTGCCAGATCTATCACAGTTACTTTGCTATCACTAACATTTGTTACGTAGGCAAATTTGCCGTCCGGGGTTACATCTATTCCCCTTGGGTTCTTGACCGAGCTTATTCTTTTTACTACAGAATCAGCGCCAACGTCCAGTTTCTCCACTTCGTTAAGATCATAATTAGGGATGTATGCATATTTATAATCAGGTGAAAAGACAAGCCCCATCGGTCTGCCTCCGACTTGTATTCTTTTAATTATTTCCTGCTTCACCGGATCAATGACATAAACATAGGGGACAAAGATCTGTGCTTCATAAACGAGCTTGCCGTTCTGATAACTAACAGGAAATCCTGTTCCCTCATCGAGTTTCTTAACAAACTCATTTGTTTCTGCATTAAGGAACCATAATCCGTCAGAAGATTCATGACTGACCAGAACAAATTTGTTATCCTGGGTAACTAAAGCGGCATCGGGATTAGATCCTGCTTTGACGGTTGCGATATGTTTATTGGTCTTCTTATCAAAGACTACCAGCTCTCCCGCATTAAAACATGTGATATATCCTCTCTCACCATTTGGTGAAAAAGCTATATAATCAGCCCCTTTACTTGCTGGTATGATACCGATGACTTTATTGGCATTTAGATCAATGACTGAAACAATATCGTGTGAAATATGCGGAACATAAGCTAATCCATTCTTTCCTATTCCCACATACTTTTCGGATAGATTCTCGTAACTTTGGGGTAATGGGAATTCATTTTTTTCTTCGGGTGCTTTTTTGATATAAAGAACTATCATTATAGTAAGGGCAATTGAGAGAATAAAAATGATCGGTAAATAAACTTTGTGCATTATTAACTCCTTTGATTAATTTATCGGAATTAATTTTTAATTAGACCGGTTAATCCTCAAAAAAAGAAAGCAAATTAACAACAACGTTTCAGTATTAACAACCTGATTATAAATTAATAATTTACTGCGGAAATGACAAGTTATAAATTATAATTCCGCAATGCTGAATCGGTATAATATATCGGACGGACAATGTGATTTTACTTTACGGACATGTTTTATATTTTATTCAATTAATATAAGTAAACCACTTAACTGAGCTGAATAAACACTAATTATGCAAAAAAACGAGGATATCTGGAGCGAATGGCTGAAAAGACGGAGATTTAGCGGAGATCAAGTCTCCCGCGCATTCGCTTTGCATCAATATAAAGAACTTGCTCGAAAAATTGTGGATAAGGCAGAGATCTTTGAATCTGCAAAAGTGCTGGATATAGGTGCAGGAGACGGATTGGTAGGTCTGACGGCACTATCAAAATTAGGTACTAAGGGAAAATTAATTCTTTCTGATATCTCGGAAGCTGCTCTTGCCATTCCAAAAGAAATATTCAATCAAAAGAAAATTCAGGATGAACGAATTGAATTTTTGATTGCCGGAGCAGAAGACCTTTCTAGCCTGCAGGACAGATCCATTGATAGGGTTGTTATGAGATCGGTATTGTTGTATGTCAAAGATAAACAATCAGCTTTTAATGAGATATACCGCGTCCTTAAACCAGGCGGCATAGCATCTATTATGGAACCGATCAATCAGAGGCATAAAGAATTTCGAGAAGGACTTTTTCACGGTTACACATTAGACAGTGAACCGCTCTTAAGCGTTCAAGATCTGCTTCAAAAAGTGATCGATGAATCAAATCGTCATGTGAATCAAACACAGGGTTCTCTAATTGGCTACAACGAACATGATCTTGTGAATTTAGCAATTAAAGCCGGGTTTGAAGAGATTGAATTAGATTACTCTCTATCGCGTAGTTCACAAGTTCACTATGCTTCGTGGGAATTCTTCTTTGATGCAGCTCCCAACCCGCACGCAAAGACGCTGCGAGAGCTAATGAACAGCGTTTTAACTCCTGCTGAATTTACTGAACTTGAAAATGTTTTAAAGAAAGTGATTCAGCAACCGGGAATTAATACAACCTGCCTTGCACTATTGGTTTTGAAAAAGAATATTTCTTATTTACTTGGGACAGAGAGCACTTAAGCTGTTCGTTTCCATCAGAAATCCGGTTAATTTCTTATCCTTTCTCTATGACCAAAGTTTGTGCGATCAGATCAATAATTTTATCAATATTAAATTTACGTCTTTCCTTCTCGCATTCAGACTTCTCGGGATTATCATAATTTCCGCATTGAACAAAACCGAGGACGAAATTTAGATTCACCACCCTGCCAAATTTCAGAAAGGCGTATGTGTATTGAATATATACGGTACCGGCTGCGCCCTCAGACTTTTCTGTTACGCAATATGTATTATCATTAATGATCCTTTGTTCAGTTTTTAACATACCATCATCTCCGGGATTAGTTTCACCGCAGGTAAAAGATTCATTTAAAACTTGAACTTCCGGCGGCCAGATACGCGTATTAATGTATTTAGTCTCCAAGGTTTCCGGATACCGGAACGAGACCCCTTTAGCAGAGTCTGTAAATAACTTCCATGAACCGTCATCGTTTTGTGCCCGCAGGTTTGCTGCGGTCAGCGCTAATAATATCATCAAAGTAAGAATGAATTTATTATTACTCATATTTTCTGAAATATAAAATAGTTTATATTTTATCTTAATCGAAAATCGATATTATTCTATGAAAAAACACCTCATATCGTCATGTCATTCTGTGTGTTAAGAAAAAACCGTCACGGATTTTATCCGGTTCTGACGGGCTCCCACAACCGAATAAAGGAGTGAGAGAGTCTTTATAAAAAAAGAAAGTCTGATCGAATAAATCAACCAGACCTTCAAAATAATCCGCCTACGGCGGACTGGCAACCCGCCTGCGCCCATCGGGCTTCGGTGGGGCACGCAACTCTTCCGAAACAAATTCTCTGTGAGCTCTGTGGCATTATAATAAAAAAGCCGATTAGTAAACTAACCGGCTTTTAGAAATAAATCCTGGCAACTACCTACTCTCCCACAACCTTGCGGTAGTAGTACCATCGGCGAATAGGGGCTTAACTTCTCTGTTCGGGATGGGAAGAGGTGTTTCCCCCTCTCTATTGTCACCAGAAAACCTGACTCCACGATAATTTTCGCTGCTGTCATCCTGAGCGTCAGCGAAGGATCTCATCCGATTTTAACCTTGAGATTCTTCGGTCGCAAAGCTCCCTCAGAATGACAGGTTGAATGAATTTATTCGTAGAGAAAAACTCTTAAGTTCTCCGACGGTAACAGGTTTATCAATGCAAATCTATCTGCATGATAAAAATTTATGGCAAAGTCATTCGACTTATTAGTACTGCTCGGCTGAACCCGTTACCGGGCTTATACCTGCAGCCTATCAACGTAGTAATCTTCTACGAGTCTTATCCCACCCGAAGGTGAGGGGAAACCTAATCTTGAAGTGAGTTTCGCGCTTAGATGCTTTCAGCGCTTATCTCAACCGCACATAGCTACCCAGCGGTGCCACTGGCATGACAACTGGTACACTAGAGGTGCGTTCACTCCGGTCCTCTCGTACTAAGAGCGACTCTTCTCAAGTTTCCTGCGCCCGCATAGGATAGGGACCGAACTGTCTCACGACGTTCTGAACCCAGCTCACGTACCGCTTTAATTGGCGAACAGCCAAACCCTTGGGACCTTCTCCAGCCCCAGGATGCGATGAGCCGACATCGA
>JBEKSX010000046.1:0-23694 GCA_049516635.1 Ignavibacteria bacterium
TTCAAAGGGTTCAAGATAAAGGATGATTATATGTCATTTTCTTCAAACCATGCTGCATTTGCCTTTGCGATGTCAACTGTACTTTCTCAAAGGATAGGAAATGTGTGGGCGAGCATCGGCTTGTACGGGATAGCGGGACTCACTGCCATATCACGTGTGGTAAACAACCAGCACTGGTTATCCGATGTTGTGCTTGGAAGCGTGATCGGAATGGGCGCTGGATATTTTGTTATCCGGCAGGAAAATGATAGGGAGCATAAACCGGGACACGGGTCAGACGGGTTATCAATTTATCCCTCGATGAACGGATTGAATGTGGTGTGGAAGTTTTGAAATGAGAAAAATTGCTCGCAAAGACACAAAGAACGCAAAAAGTAATTTATTTTTTATCTACAATATTATCATTTATTGCTGTTGATATGGAATCATGCCAGCCGAAGTAATCACCGATCTTATCTTCTAAAATATTTATTTCTTTTTGAGTTAATTTTCTATCGATTTCCTCTTCTGCAACAGTTTGAAGATCAGAAATGTTAATAGAATATATGATTTTGTCTTCATTCATAATTTATTTCTTAAATTTTTTAAAATATTCATCTATTTCATCTCTCATTTCAATACCTACTCTTTCAAAACAATCAAGTAATTCCTCATATGCTCCATTACCACCTAGAAAATCCCAAAATTCTTCACCAACCTTTAGCTCATTTTTTATATCAATCATTCCCTTCATTGTCCAATTTTCATATGGATTAGGATAATAAGGATTATATGGAATAGCTAAGAATGAATAAACTTTCGCTTTTGGATAACTCAGAAAAGTAATTGCAATCCATTCTAGCAAAGTTCTTTTAAAATCTTTAAAATTACTTTTATTAGGTTTAGTTGTTTTTAGATCAAATAAAAATATTTCATTTTTATTATTTTCAATATATAAATCTACTTTTACTGTTTTTAATGAGTTTAATGTTCCTTTATTACAAACTTTCCTAATTAGCTCAATTTCTTTTACTTTATTGGGATCTCCATTAACAGAAAGACTATTTATGATATCTTGGATAACATTTTGCGCTTCTTGACTAATATGATCACCAACAGCATATTGGGATTTTGCAGTTTTAAAATTAATATGTGCAAGGGCAACTGCAACAGGTTCAAAAATTGAAGTACCAAATTGTGTATTTAAAGATTGTATAAAAGAATACAAAGCCATCCTATCTTTACCTAATAATTTAGTGTGAAAAGGCATATAATTTGACTTAGCTTTATAATTCTTAAACTTATTTCTTAGACATCTTTTGATTACTTCTTCAATTTCTTTTATTTGCTTAGTATTAAATGACATTATATTATTTTTCTTTTATTTGAAAAATTATTTCCGAATATGCACCTTTATCTTTTTCAGTTCTATTTAGCACCGGACGTTTGAACTGATTTACTATTTTCATTCCGGATTTTTCTGTTATAATCGGATAAATGTTGTATTTATCGTTTGCAACTAAGAATACATTGTAATCTTCTATCAAATATTTTTTACAATTATTCAGTACTTGTGAGATTGATTCAATATATGATTCTTTTGCTTCTCTGCCCTGTCCTTTGTTTAACGGACCTATTTCAAGTTCGTCCTGGCGTGTAAACTTGAACAAATCATACGCATAAGCATGCTGTTCGTGATAATCTATTAAACCTACGTATGGAGGACTTGAAAAAATACCGTTAATTTTATGATTCTTAACCAGCTTAACTAATTCTAGATTTCTATTTTCTAATTCATTGTATAAATCAATCTTTCTAGAATCACCTGTTAAGCAAATTTGTTGTGTATTCGTTCGTAGTTTATCGAATTTCGCAAGCCGGACAACGGTATCTTTCGAATATCTCTCCCACATTTTCTTGATTGAGAATATAGGCTTACATATCTTATTATGTTTAGAACAATAGTAGATAGAGCTAACAGGCTCTTTTAGTGTAGCTAAATCGGAATGAGTTGTAGCACGGCAGGAACGAATTGTGCGGCTAAGTATTACTGTAATTATTTTTTTTGTATCAAGGTTTTTAATTTTCTTTACTTCTTTAAAGACATAGTCAATTTCATTCCGTACAGGTATTAAGTACCATTTATCCAGAAAACCTTTGGTTGAACCATTAAATAATTTAATATGATATTGTTTTAATAGTTTTTCAAATGTAGGTATAAGTTCTTTTAATTTCTCTGTTGCATATTGTGTTTCATCTATTATTCCTTGATTAACATTATACCTATATTCCGGACTTGGAAAATATTCAGTATTATATTTATATAGTTCTTCGGCTAACTTTTCGTCAAATTCTATAACGCGTAAATCAGATAAATATTTGTTTAAGGAATTTGTTATTCTTTTAATTTCGTTAAGAACGTCTTTAAGATCATATTTCTTTATCTTTACATTAGATATTAGAGTGTTGAAATACGAGATGTCAATTCCTATTGCATGAATTCCTAATTCATTTGCTTGAACTAATGTTGTACCACTGCCGCAAAAAGGATCTAATATAATATCACCTTTGTGAAAATATGCTTCTTTTTTAAATTTATCGGTATGTTCATCAAGAAAGTACTCAACTAATTGGGGTATGAATTTTCCTTTATATGGATGTAAGCGATGGACGTGTTTTGTAGTCTCTGCTTCTTTAAAAGCATCGAAAGATAAATTCCAATTCAGATCTTTACCTAACTTATTTTTCCAGTCAATTTTCTTATTTCCATAATAAGAAGAGTAATATTCTACTAATTCTTCTTTGACAACAAAGACAGAACCATTATCACCCCTTTTCCTGATTTTACCATAATTAATAAGATAAGAGATGTTGGATTCAGTAACATTTTTCTTTAAATACTCGCTTGCCCACTTGCTGGCTTCTTTAATCGTAAGTAATTCCAATTGTATCTATTTTCTACAAAATTACGATATTCCTATCAATAAATAAAGTTATACTAATAGCTTAGCCCGGAACCTTACTAAATCCCTCAAGTATAATAATTAAGAAAAATGGTGGAATTATCCTTAGAAAGAGGGTATCATGAAAACAAAGAAAAATACGGAAACCACCCAATACGGGGCTCCAGAAATTAAGCAGGTTTACCAAAAGAACTTCAGGCGGGGACTGGAATATGCTGTAATCCTGCATGTTGTCCTGGTTTGCAGTTATCTGCTGATCATCTACGTTAACAGCCTGAATGCCGCCGTTATCAAAAATGAACCGTATCACCCGAGAGAAGTGAATATATCCGAACCCCCTTCAGTGAATGAAAACGATAATCAGGTTCCCAGGCAAGAGCAGGAGATTGTAAAACCCATCAAGGAAATGGGCGCATTGGTACCTGAACCCGTAGCAAGAGATAAAGCCGATGAGATGACAATTAAAACGCAGGAACAGCTGGACAAAATTAATACAGAGGTCTCCAGGGAAGGGGATTCGGTTAAGTATGTAGCCGATAACGGAAATAGTAATAATATAATTGAGCATATTAATAAAAATGATATAAAAGTAACGCATAACGATAACCCGGAAATAATATATAAGTCTTTTGAAGTTGAGGTAGTGCCCGAATGTGTTAATCTGGATGCTGTAAAGAGCTCGATGGTATATCCCATGGTAGCTATTGAGTCGAACATCGAAGGCAGAGTTACGATAAAAGTGCTCGTTGGTCCCGATGGTCATGTGATACAGACCGGTGCCTTAACCGGACCGGAAGTTTTTTACGATGAAGTTCGTGATAAAGCGAAGAACCTCGAGTTCACCAGCGGGTTACAAAACGGCAAAGCAGTTAAGGTGTGGATGACGGTTCCGTTCAATTTCAAGCTGAAGGATAAATAATTAGTGCTAAAAAGATTCTTGGAGAGACGTCCCACGAAAATTTTTATCAATTTGTCATTCCCACGAAAGTGGGAATCCGATTAACATTTGGTCATTTTCGGATTCCTGCTTTCGCAGGAATGACAGAAAGAACTTAAATTTTGAAGAAAATTAGAAGGATCAGCAGAATAAATATGATATACCCTCCGAGTATGCTCAGTCCGAATAGCAATGATGAACCTGTTGTATTTTTACTTTCTTTCATGTCTTTGGTCATTTAACAATAAAATTATTTTTTCCGCAATGGAGTTCCTGTGTATAAAATTATTTATTGCTTTGTTTAAGTGATCTATAAAATTTTCCGAACTCGTCTATTATTTCATCCCTGACACGTTTATATACTGCCAGCTTCTGTTCATCGGTTCCCTGTGCACGGGCGGGGTCTTCAAAACCGATGTGGAGCCGGTGTTTTACTTTACCGGAGAACACCGGGCAAGTTTCCCGCGCATCATCACACACCGTTATCACATAATCGAAAGAGACATTCAAAAATTGAGCTACCGATTTTGTGTTATGCCCGCTGATATCAATACCTATCTCATTCATAACCCTGACTGCGAACGGGCTGACCATGGTTTCAGGGTCGGTGCCGGCAGAAAATACCTCCAGCCCGGGATCCAGTGATTTCAAGAACCCTTCCGCCATCTGGCTTCGGCAAGAATTGCCTGTGCAAATAACTAAAATTTTATTTTTCACATTAAGTTTATTTTTTTCCGGAATTAATATCTTTTTATAATTTCTGAAAAGCTATACCCGTGTTTATCCCCTAAATGTTAAAAGAAAGGGCGGTCTTTAGAACCGCCCTATATTGAACATTTATTCTAAATCAAAAATAGTTTTGCTATTTTATAAGCCCGACAAGGCCGGGTTTCAAAAATAACTTCGTTATTTTATCAACACCATTTTCTTCACTGCGGTGAAATCTCCGGCTTCAATACGGTAGAAATAAATACCGCTCGCGAGATTTGTTCCGTCGAAGCTGGCACTGTAAACACCCGCCTGTTTACGCTCATTGACGAGAGTTGTCACCTGTCTCCCTAAAAGGTCATAGACGACCAACTTGACCGTCCCGGCTTTCGGAATTGAATATTGTATCTTCGTGGTCGGGTTAAAGGGATTAGGATAATTCTGTGCTAGTGAAAATATTTTCGGGAGCTGTGCTATGATCGGATGAGTTCCCGTGTAATTTACAACGCAGACACTGTCCAGGTAGAGATCGTTCCCGTATGCACTGATAGCAGTGAATTTTATTTTGGCTGTACCAATGGGCAGACTGATCATCTGCTGTTTCCATTGTATGCATGTAGGAGCAAATTCATCTGTAGTAGGCGGTGCGGTAACAAGCTCTCCGCTCAGGCCTCCGTGTAGAGTATCGAGCATGATCCACGTAGTGTCAGATGCTTTCTGGCAAAGGACCACAAGCAGATCGATCTCGGACTCATACGTAGCATAAGCTTCCTGAAATCTCAGTGAATCAGAACCGCCCCTTGTTGAGTCGAATGTCAATGTAATAAGGTCCTGGGTGGTTCCCGGAGTTGCATAATAAAAGTCGAACAATGCGCATCCCGTATCCAGACAGTAAGCGCCATAATCTGAATGACTCCAGTATAAAACACCGTTTGGCTCTATATCCCAGCCAGTGGGAGGAAATACTGTATCTTTAAATGCTTCGCAGAGTGCGGGCATCTGCTGGTACACTGTTACAGTCGTTCTTACGGTATCATTCGCTCTATTTGTATCATTTGCGAGAGCTGAAACGTACATCAGAGTAAAGGTTCCTTCAGTTGCAGGTGTCCATGAATTGGTTACCGAATCTACCTGGGTTGGTGTTAGGTCTTTATTCGTAGTGCTTATCAATGCACCGCTGATGAAAAATTTAATCGGGACACCGGTCTCCGTGGAGGTGCCTATATTTTGAATGCGTGTCTTGATGTCGTACGCAGTGTTAACCAGAAATGCTGACGGAAGGTTCATGAAAGGGCCCACCGATATATCATGTGATGCCGGCGGAGGCGGAGGTCCAAGACTGGATAATAACTTGAAGGCGTTGACCTTGCCGTAACCCATTCCATTGTTCCAGGTACTGCCCAGACTCGTGATTGGTCCGGTGCTTGTGTAAGAATATGAGCCTACCTTATCTGCAGTCCTGCAGATCTTTACCCTTACCGAATCCCACCTCTGCATGGAATCTAATGATATGAACAAGGCACATACGCCTGCGCAATTCGGGGTAGCGCTGGATGTGCCGTTAAATGTTGCAAAATAATTAGTCGGGTCATATCCTGCCGAACCCATTCTGTCCGTTGCATATACTTTTACGCACGGTGCAACCACATATAGTCCCGTTCCGTAGTTAGCTCCCCACCAGCTTTCCAGATCGCAGCTTGTGGTTGATTTTCTCTCTTCGCAGGGGCTGTTTCCGCCAACTGCTATTACGTATGCATTGGTCGAAGGCCAGCTTATTGGTCCGTTGGCATTGCCCGAGGCAAAACAAAATACGGTTCCTTTGCCGGATCTTCCGGAGGTTGTGCCGTCCTGGATAGCCTGGTCTGCTGCAGAGATCGGGCTTCCGCCGCCCCACGAGTTGCTCGATACACTCTCGCCTTGCTGCCAAGAGTATAACAGTCCGTTTGTGATAGCGTCTGAGCTCGTGCTGCCTGCGGAATTAAATATTTTTATTCCGATAAGTTTACAGCCCGGTGCCACGCCCGAAATTCCCATCGAGTTGTTGCCGACTGCAGCAACTATACCTGCAGTACAGGTGCCGTGATTGTAATCATCCATACATCCCGGATGCCCGTTGATGAAATCATATCCCGAACCCGGAATTAAGTTTGCCATCAGGTCCTCGTGCAATGTATCTATACCGGTATCGACCATGCCGACTATACAGTGTGAATTGCCCAGCGATAGATCCCAGGCGCTATCCACACGCATATCGCAGCCCGGTGTTCCAGGTATACTGCCCGGTATATTATTTCCCGTGTTCTTTAATGACCATTGCATCGGATAGAATGTGTCATTAGGCGTGAAAGAAAGAAGACCGTGGAAATAGAAATTCGGTTCGGACCAGTTCACCAGTCCGCTGTTATAAACCGTATTGGCGGCGTCTATCGTGTAGGGTCCCATGCTTTGAGGGACTCTAAGTACGAATGACTTTCCTCCCGTGATATTTATCGTCTGAACGATTGAAAAATTATTATTTCTTATATAGCTGTCTATCCTGTCCCTGCTCACCGAAGGTTTGAACTGTACCAGTATCTCATCTATTACACCCTGTAATACGGAATTATTATCTTTGGGTGAATAAACGGGTGACGAGTATTCTATCTGCGGATTCTGGTTCAATGCTCTCACCAGTGCGTCGATGGAAGGCTGGTCATAGGGCATCGCGAGATCAACGAACTGCATTTTCTGGTTAAGATCGAATCTCGTAACGGGTGCCGTCTGGTAATACTGTCCCATGAGCACCTTAAACTCATTTTGTGAAAGCTGGGCTTTGGTCTTAACAAAGATCTTATCGGTTCTCAGTGTCAGAGTGTAAGGTTTGTTTTTGTAATAGTAATAGTCGGTTAAATTACCGCTTGCAGAGCCGGTACTCCACCCTGCAAAAAAAGTGATCAGCAGTAAATACAGAATAAAGTGAAGTTTGTGATTTTTGAAAAATTTGGCTGCTGATAAAATGGTGAGCTTCCTCTGCTCCATAAAATATCTCCTTTTCCTGATGACAGGAAATTATTATTAAATTTGAATACAGGATAATCGCGCAGTCTTCCTCCCCTGTGTGCGACGACCCAAAATCAAGTTTTATTATCTTAAGTTAATGTTTTTGTTTGAAAATAAAAATTGAAATTTCATACCCGAAAGACGTGATATTGAATATTTAAGAAATAATCAAAATTTGTTATTTGAATTTTAAATTTTTAATTGCCTACCCCTATTACTTAAGTAATGCCAAGTAATAAGGTTGTTCAGAATCGACACTTTTTGGTTACGTAAGTAATGATTACTTAGCAATGAACCCCTCCCCCGACTTCCCGCCAAAAGCGGGCGAGCTGTGTCGGGGTACTCCTCCTTATCAAGGAGGAGAAAGTTTTTTATTGCCAAAATGTCAAAGAACGATTACAAATATTATAGCACTGTTTTTTCAAGGTTTTATTAACAGGGTACCCCCGGGGTAACTTAAGTTACCCCCTTATCGAAAAAACCTAAAAAACATTCACGTAACGCCACTTTTTTGAAATTTAAGTTAGGGTAACTTAGTTACCCTCCACATCCCGATGTCATTCCTGCAAAGGCAGGAATCCAATTCAGAACCCCTCTGAATCTCCCCTTTCGTAAAGGGGAGACAAGCATAAACCTGCAATTATAAATATACTATATTAATCTGCGTAATTCAAGGCAAAAATTTTTGCACACTGTGAAAAGCAGGGGATTTATTCGGTAATTTTTTTCAAATTTTTTATTTTTTTCGTGTGGTAGGTAATTTGTTGTTGGTGACAACCCACCAGAGGTTAGGGCAAGCTACCAACAACTGTGAATGTTCATGAGCCATCCGAGTCTCTCGTAGAGGACTCGGATGGGACTGGAAATTATTTTAAACTTATCTATATTGCATATACTTGAAATGGTAAGTCCCTACATACTGATATTTTATCATATATGAATAAAGAAAATTTTGATAATCTGCTGAAACTGCTGAATGAAAAATCTTTCAAGTATAGTTTTGATGATTATATCGACAGGGGAGTGAGCGTTATTAGAGGTATCTTTTTATATACCGATGGTGAAAATCATATCAAAAACCGGATAGATAAGGACCTGCTAAAAAACATAAAGTTTCAAAAAACCTACCGCTGGTATCTGGGTGAAAAGCAGAAAGCTATTTATATGAAATTTAAAGATGCGCTGGAAATGGAAATTCCAGAGCTTGAAGCTTATCAGATCAATAATTACGCATAATATATTCAGCCATCCTGAACATTTTCTCCTCACCGAACTGATCTGTTATTATCTGCATGCCTATCGGCAATCCGTTCTTATCTTTTCCTGCGGGAATGCTTATAGCTGGATTCCCGGACAAATTCGCTGAAGTAGTATAGATATCGTTTAAATACATTGCCAGCGGGTCATCTATCATTTCGCCTATTTTAAAAGCTGTGGTTGGTGTGGTGGGTATTATCAATACATCCGCTTCTTTAAATGCATTATGGAAATCGGCACGTATCAGTCTGCGGACTTTCTGCGCTTTCTTATAGTAAGCATCATAGTATCCGGCTGAAAGTACATATGTTCCGAGCATTATCCTTCTTTTAACCTCGGTACCGAAACCTTCGGTGCGTGAGTTCACATACATCTCTTCGAGTGTTTCCGATGATTGCGCTCTTCTGCCGTATCTTGCCCCATCATAGCGGGCAAGGTTGCTTGACAGCTCCGCTGTAATGAGGATATAATATGTCTGTATGGAATATTCGATATGAGGCAGCTTCACCTCTTTTATTTTGAATCCTTTATCTTTTAAAAATTTTATCCTGCCATCTATACTTTCCTTTATCTCGTGCTGTAATCCTACACCTATTACTTCCGGTACAATTCCAACTATAAATTCTTTTTCAAGCCCGTCAATTTTTAACTCTTTGCTGTAATGAGGAACGGGAGTTTTCACGCTTGTAGAATCGAATTTGTCATTGCCTGCCATTATCTCAAGCAGGAGGGCGCAATCGGTAACATTGTTTGCAAAGGGACCGATCGTATCGAACGATGAAGCATGTGCTGTGAGACCGTAACGCGATACTCTTCCGTATGTAGGTTTCGCTCCCACGATACCGCAGAACGATGCAGGTTGTCTAATAGACCCGCCTGTATCTGTTCCAAGCGAAGCCATGCACATATCGGCGGCAACCGCTACCGCGCTTCCGCCGGAAGAACCTCCCGGGACGCGGGATTCATTTGCCGGATTTTTGACAACACCGAAAGCGGAATTTTCATTCGAGGAGCCCATGGCGAACTCATCGCAATTGGTCATACCTATTATGATTGCGTCTTCGTCTATCAATCTCTGCACAGCTGTGCATGTATAGACCGGGACAAAATTCTCGAGTATCCTCGAAGCGCAGGTCATCGGTTTATCTTTTATAGAGAGGACATCTTTAATTGCTATCACCATTCCCGCAAGACGTCCAGCGGTGCCGTCCTTTATTTTCCTGTCGATCTCTCTGGCTCTATCCAGTGCTTCATCACCAAAAACAAAAAGGAAAGCATTCAAATGCTTTCCTTTTTCGATATTCTCAAGATAATATCTGACTATTTCCTCAACTGTGATATTTCCTGATTCCAGTTCTTTTCTCAGGGACGCGTAGTCTCGAAGCATATACTATTAACTGGTTTTCGTCTTTTCTTCCAATGTTTTTTCGGTCTGCTTATCCGCTGTTCCGCTAACTTCATCCTCTATATCATGTGCAGCTTTTTTAAACTCACGAATGCCTTTGCCTAACCCTGCCATGAACTCGGGTATCTTTTTAGAACCGAAAAGAAGCAGGATAACGATTGCTATTACAAGCAGATGCGGACCTTCAAATAGATTACCCATGTATAAAATTCTCCTTAAAAATATATAATTCGATTTTTTTCAATTTCGTTCCACCTAAAACTCTATAAAAACATTAGTTTTTGGGCTTTTCATCCTTTTGATTAACAGGATTTTTTATATCTTCTTCTATATCCCTTGATGCTTTTTTGAACTCCCGGATCCCTCTGCCCAAACCCTGCATCATTTCGGGTATCTTCTTTGAGCCGAAGAGCACAAGGATCACAAGAGCGATGACTATTATTTCACCTGTACCTAATCCGAACATAATTTAATTCTCCTTTCAATGGAGTTTTATAATTAGACCGAAATATCCGATTTCAGTTTAAGCTTTGTATAACACTTTCGAACAGGTATCTGCCGTCAGTGCCGTTCACAATTGTCTCACATGCTCTTTCCGGGTGCGGCATCATTCCGAGCACATTTCCTTCTTTGTTCATTATCCCTGCTATATCAGCTAAAGAGCCATTGGGATTATCCGCATACCTGAATACTATCTGCCGCTTATCCTCAAGCAGTTTCAATGTATCATCATTGCAGAAATAATTGCCTTCTGCATGAGCAATGGGCAGCGAGATGTTATTCCTGTTTAATTTTTGTTCTATTGACCCGGTAAAGATGGTTTTTTTGTTTTCAATAGTCAATGTAACATTTTTGCATATGAATTTCAGGTTCGCATTTCTCATAAGAGCACCGGGAAGCAAGCCGGCTTCGCAAAGTATCTGAAATCCGTTGCATATGCCCATCACTATTCCTCCGGAATCCGCAAAACGGACAACATCTTTCATAATATTGGAAAAACGGGCAATAGCACCGCAGCGAAGGTAATCACCGTAAGAAAATCCCCCGGGAATTATTATTACATTCCTGTCACCGATTGTGGATTCTTTATGCCAGAGGAACAGGGTATCCTGTTTGAGGACGTGTTTGAGGACATTGTATGCATCGTGATCGCAGTTGGAGCCCGGAAAGACAACAACACCAAATTTAGGTTTTGCCAATTTTAGTTACCGTTAAATTTTACAACTTTAAACTCGTAATCTTCCATCACAGGGTTAGCAAGAAGCTTATCGCATATCTCGTCAGCAAGCTGTTTAGCTTCCTGTTCGGAACTGACATCGAGCTTCAGTTCTATGAATTTGCCTATTCTTGTATCAAGAACGTCCCGGTAACCCAGGCTCTTCAGGGAGTTTTCCACAGTTTTGCCCTGCGGATCAAGAATAGATTTCCTTAATGTAACTTTGATTTTTGCTGTGTACAATTTGGTTCAATAATAGTTTTGAATGAAGTTTATTAAATATTTTTTTAAAAGTGTATATGAAAATGAACGTTAGCAGAATCACGGAGATGACCGGCTTCACGTTAGTATTAGTTTCTACGAGCAGTTCTTTGTTAATATATCCCTCTTTGAGCTTCGATCTAACCTTTGCAAAAGCTATTTTATTGTTGTATGCCGAAAGCCAATCAACCACGTACACAAATTGCCCGGATAGAATGTCCGAACTGCCGCTGCCGTAATTTTTGGGGTCCTGCAGCAGCGGAACGTACCCGTACGGCGAATCCTTTAATATCGCCTTGTCATAGGCAAAATTATTATAAATATCCAGAGCGCTGTTGATCAATGCATAGGTCAGCAGTACTAAAAACATCGTAAGAAAGATTTTAGCAGCAGCGGAGAATAATTTATAAATGTAATAGTTCACTTAATTTTTGTTGATTCAGGATTTAGGTTAAATCTTTGTTCTGAACACCCCTGCCCCCTTTCGTAAAGGGGGGAAAAGCTGCGTATAATGTGAATTTAAATCCTATCAAAAAAAAATTATAATTCTATGATTTAGGATATTTTTATTCAGGACCTAATTTCTTCTCCACAGCTGTCTTCAGGTCCCTATAAAGTTTCCTGTCGAATATCTTCAATGCCTTATCGATGCTTTCATTCGCTTTCTGATAATCTGCAAGGTTGTATAAGATCTTCGACTGCAGGTAATATGAGCTCGCTTCGTTTACGGAACCCGTTACATAGGGTAGAGCCTGATCTATAAGGTCTAATCCTTTCTTGTAATCCTCCGGTTTGCTGAGCGAATCCGATGCGATCTGCCCTGCTCGTGCATTCAGGAATTGCCCATAGCTGGATCTTAAACCGTCATAATCCGGATATTTTGAAAATGCTTCCTGATAATATTTCCCGGCATTATCAGGGTCCTTTTTGTCATAGTAATAAATTTCTGCTATTGATATGTAAGCATCTTTGACATTATCGTTGTTTGGATATTCACTAATGAATTTTTCCAGCTCGGGGATGATCTGTTCTTTATCAGCCATACCGGCAAGTCTGAACTTAGCATCAGCGGTTTTGCCGAGAGTGTTCTGGGGATCAACGGTGATTATCTTTTCAAGGTGAGTCTTTGCTTCTTTGTTATCCCCCAGGGCTGTGTATTTATCGGCAATTTTTAAATTGGCATCCAGGTTATCAGGGTCTTTCTCGAGTTTTTTCTTCAGATAGCTGAAGGTGTTCACGCCTTTGTTATAATCTGTCATCATCTCGAGAAAATCTTTTTTGGGAACATATCCGAGTATCCTGTCCACTTCATTTCCCTCTGCATCAAGGAACAAAACGGTGGGATAGGCATTCACTTTATATTTCTTTGCGAACTCCAAACCTTCCCCTTTTTCAGCATCTATCTTGAAATTGACCTGGTTTGAATTTGCAAACTCGTACACATCTTTTTGGGAATATACCTTATTCTCGAGCTCAACGCACCATTTGCACCAATCCGTGAACACATCGACCATAAGTAACTTTTTTTCTGTTTTTGATTTTTGAAAAGCATCGGATAACGAGCCTTTCATAAAATCGATCTGTGCGTAGGATGAATCTGCCAGAAATAAAATGATGAAGACAAAAATTATTCTTTTCATCTTTCCTCCCGAAAAAACTGTTTCAAAAATACAAAATACATTTTACCAAAATATGTGTTTAAGTTCAATTCAAAAGAAGTAAATGAAGCTAAAGAATGTTATGTTATCATCGAAAGCAACTAATTGAACATTAATGGTTTAGTAAACAAGTCTTTAATTATCAGAAATATACAATTTTAATTTCTAAAGACGTAACAATTTGATTATTTGAAAAGTCTTTACATCATTGAAATTCAATTATTCAGCATTTCTCTTCTCAATTTCAGTTCGTTTGTTATTTGGTTATATTGCTTATCGATTTTATGAATAAATACGTAAAAACAATAGTCGGCATACTGATCGTGCTGGTTCCTGTAGTGCTGCTATTAGGATTCCTTCTCAATAAACTAACCCAAGAATCATTCTACAGCAATTCAGGAGAAGTTCATATTTCAGGCATCAATTCACAGGTAAAAATATATTCCGATGAATACGGTGTTCCCCATATCATCGCAAATACCGAGCACGATATGTATTTCGCTCTGGGTTACATGCACGCTCAGGACAGGTTGTGGCAGATGGACCTTACACGGCGTGTTGCCGAAGGCAGGCTCTCGGAAATTTTCGGAAGCAGTACGATCGATTTCGATAAGCTGTTCAGAACTATAGGTATCAGCAAATATGCATATCATTTGAAGGAAAACATTAGCCCCAAATCAAAAGAGATTCTTGAGGCGTATTCTGAAGGTGTGAATAGATTCATCGAGAATCATTCCGATAAGCTGCCTGCAGAATTTGATATTTTGAACTATAAACCGGACGAATGGAAACCGGAGCATTCACTGATGCTCATCAGGATGATGGGATGGGAAATGAATCTATCATGGTTCACCGATTATGTGATGGGTGAGATGATAGATAAAGCAGGTATAGAAAAAATTTCTGAGATATTTCCCGATACCAACATAAGTATATATAAGAAGGTTCAGTCGATACCGGATTCGCTCCATGCAGATACACTTAAGCCGATTTCGATGCATAATGATAGATATTCGGGATATAAAAAACCGCTTGCATTAGGAAAAGACTTCTTTGAAACCAACAGGTCATTCAGGGAATATTTTGATCTCGGATTTGATTATTCGGCAAGCAACTGCTGGGCGGTTAGCGGCCAGAGATCGGAATCGGGTAAACCCATCCTGGCGAATGATCCCCATCTCATCCTTATGGCTCCTTCGAGGTGGTATGAAGTTCATCTGAAAGATAAAAATATAGATGTCACCGGAATGTCATTACCGGGTGTTCCGGGCATAGCTATCGGACATAACCGGGCTGTGTGCTGGGGTATTACGAATCTGATGAATGATGACAATGATTATATTATTTTTGAAAAAGACCCTGTAAATCAATCGGCATACAAGTACAAAAACCAGACCCTTCAGCTTGATTCGATCAATGAAAAAATAAAAGTGAAAGATTCTTCCGAAGTATATTACACGATAAAATATACTATCTCAGGTCCTGTAATATCCGATCTGAAGACGAAGAGCCTGATCGGCGGCATTAGTGGCCCGGGCGTACATCAAAGTCAAATTATGACATTCAAGTGGACAGGCTTTGAATTTTCTGACGAGATAAGTTCATTTTATAAAATTAACACATCTAAGGATTGGGAAGAGTTCAGAAATGCACTGAAAGAATTTGGTACGCCGGGATTGAATTTTATTTATGCCGATACTGCGGGCAATATCGGCTACCAGGCAGCAGGCAAAGTTCCTATCCGGAGATCCAATACATATAATTACATCTACCCATCGACCGAAGAACCGGAATGGACAGAGTTTGTTGAATTTGAAAAAATGCCGTTCATGTTCAACCCTAAAGAGGGATATTTAGCCACTGCAAATACAAATCCTTTTGATTGGTTGAAAATTGAACCCAGGAACAGGTTTTATATTTCATACGGATGGGCACCTTCTTCGAGGCTGGCTACCATAAAGGATTATCTTATGTTGAGGAACAAGTTTAACCTGGATGAATTCAAGCTTTTACAGCTTAGCGAAGTTTCAAACTATGCAAAAATGTTCTCTCAATATATTATCGAAGCTTATAAAGACCATCCCGCGTATAACGGTAAGGTGAATGAAGTCGTGGACAGGTTCAAGAACTGGAACTTTGTGATGGATCACAATGAGCCAATGGGTACGATCTACAATGTATTCCTGGCGAAGCTTATTAAAAATCTTTATCTTCCGAAATTTGGTGAGAGGGTATTTGAAGATTTTCTGCTGATATGCAATATACCCCTCAATATGACCATACGAGTTCTTTCGAATCCGAATTCAGGCTGGTTAGATACTTTAGGAGGAAGTTTTGCGGAAAAAAGAAATAGCATTATTAGACAGAGCTTAACGGAAACAATTGACGAATTGAATGCAAGGTTTAATGGTGAACCTGTAGATTTCTGGAGATGGGGCAGCCTGCACATGGTAAAGTTTGTACATCCATTGGGGATCGTATCCGCGCTGGATAGGACCTTTAATATCGGTCCCTATGAAGTTGGGGGTGACCAGACCACGGTGAATAACTCAACCTACAGCTTTGCAGATGCCTATAAAAAAGGTACGTACGATGACGTGGTCGGTACTTCGATGAGGATGATAACGGATCTATCAGATATGGATCATACATTTTCGGTCAATTCAACGGGACAATCAGGTCAGCCTCTTCATCCCAATTATGAGGACCAATCCCGCTTGTGGGTATTCGGGGATTATAAGATAGTTATAATGAATGAATCCGAAATGGTTCACGATAAGTATAAACTTCTCCTGCTGATTCCTCAAAACTAGCTATTTCATCAGAGAATGAATAAACGTAATATCCCTCATCCAAAAAGGTCCCTGAGCCAAAATTATTTGATAGATGAGAATGTCTGCAGGAATATAGTGAATGCATTCGATGAGGGAGAGAACGATGTTGTAATTGAGATAGGTCCGGGACAGGGCGCTTTGACCAAATATCTGGTGAAGAAAATTAAAAACATTGTTGCAGTTGAGATCGATAAGACTAATTGTGAGATCCTGCAAAAGAACTTTCCATCACTTATCATCCTGAACGAAGATTTTCTAAAGCTAGAGCCGGAGGAAATATTAAAAAAATATTCTTCCGGAAAAGATTCTAAAATCAGAATTATAGGAAACATCCCATACAATATAACAAGCGGGATATTATTCAAACTGGTCGATAACAGGGAATTGATAAACCTTGCACAGCTGATGATCCAGGAAGAAGTTGCTAAAAGAATCACGGCAAAGCCCGGTACCAAAGATTACGGAATTCTCTCGGTGTTCCTTCAGATATTTACGGTTCCGAACCTGCTGTTCAAAGTATCTGCAAACTGTTTTTTCCCTAGACCAAATGTAGGTTCAAGAATTATTCAATTTGACTTTAATAATAAAAAGGAATTTGAAATATTAGACGCTGCGTTCTTCAGAAAATTTGTAAGGGCAGCATTCGGAACAAGAAGAAAAACTTTGCGGAATTCTTTAAAATTTATTAATATCGATACGATAGGATTAAATATTGATTTCGATTTTACACAGCGTGCGGAAGAATTGACCACTGATGAATTTATCAAATTAAGCAATATAATATACACTAAATTAAAAGCCAAAACGGATTAGAGACCCGGCGGACTGACGGATCTTAGGTCCCTCAGCTGCTAAACTCTTATAAAACCTGCATTGCAGTACATCACTGATAAAATATATAAAACAAGAATATTCGATGCAATCGGTTCATCCGGGGGGAACGATCTATTTTTTGATGGAATAAGCGGTTCATTAAAGAGCTTTATCATTTCCTATATTTTTACGTACAAGTACAATAATATTATTTACTGCGCTGCTGAGAGTTCAAAATTATTTGAGCTAAAGGATGACCTGAACTTTATACTCGAGAAAGATTGTCCGGAAGGCACAGTTTCTCTTTATCTGGATAAGTATGATGAGGAGTACGAGTCCGAGATAAGCCCGCTTTCATCTGTTTTAAAGAAGATAACCCGAAATGAGAACTATATTGTCCTGCTTGAGCCATCCGTCTTCGTTAAGGACATTATTTCAGAAGATACTTTTAAACAGAAAATAATTCTTCTGAAGAAAAATAGTGAATACGATTTCGAAGAACTCATAACGAAGCTGAACAGTCTGAATTTTAAACGAAAGCATATAGTAGAAGAAGAAAATGATTTCGCTGTCAGAGGAGGTATCATAGATGTATTCCCCGAAAATCATAACCAGCCGCTCAGGATAGAATTTTTTGGCAACACTATCGAATCTATCAGGTATTTTGACCTAGTCACACAAAGATCTGTCTCACAGCTTAACGATGCTGAAATTCTTCCTTCGCTGGAAGAATTCGGCAATGAACCGGCAGGAACGGAAAAATTTCTGGATTATATTAGCGAAGATACTTTGATACTGATAGATGAACCTGACATAATTAAGGATGAGTATGAAAAGATCTTTGAGAAGTTAGGGAAATTTCCAGCTTCATATTTTTCGGTTTTTTCGCTGTTAAAAGCCCTTTCAATAGCGGGTAAAAATGAAATAAGAGAAATATCTTTCAATTCTGCACCTCAGCCGCCTTTTCATTCGAATATTAAACTTTTATTCGAAAACCTCAAGGACCTGCACAGCAGAGATTATGAAATATTCATTACTTCGACAGATGATTACCAGACAAAACGTTTCAAGGAATTGATAGATGATATTGATGATAAAGAGGAATTGACGGGTATCAAATATCTGGATAATTCCGTTCATGAAGGATTCATATTACCGGATGATAAAATTACCCTGTATAGTGAGCACCAGGTTTTTGAAAGATTTTTCAGACCGGCAAAAAGGAAGAAGAAATTTGCAGGCTTATCGTTCAAAGAGCTGAGCAAGGTCAATTACGGTGATTTCATGGTCCACCAGAATTACGGAATAGGGAAGTACGCGGGTCTGAAAAAGATAAGCGTCGGAGGTGTGAATCAGGAAGCAGTAAAGCTTCTGTACCTGGATAATGACATCGTATTTGTAAACCTGAACTCACTTCATTTATTGAAAAAATATTCTGCACAGGAAGGACACATTCCGAAGCTGAACAAGGTTGGCGGCTATGAATGGGAGAAGATAAAACAGCGTACAAAGAAAAAAATCCAGGATATCGCCCGTGACCTTATTCTGTTGTACTCCAAGAGAAAATCCGTCAAGGGGTTCAGGTTCTCACCGGATAACGTGTGGCAAAAAGAGCTTGAAGCCAGCTTTATTTATGAAGACACACCCGACCAGGTTTCCGCAACCGAAGCAGTGAAAGAAGACATGATGACTGACGCACCCATGGACCGGCTGATCTGCGGGGATGTAGGTTTTGGAAAAACTGAGGTTGGTGTAAGAGCTGCTTTTAAATGTGTTCTTGATAATAAACAGGCAGCGGTGCTTGTCCCTACTACCATACTTGCCGAACAGCATTATAATACTCTAAAGGACAGGTTAACCAGCTGGGCAGTGGAAGTACAGCACCTTTCGAGATTTAAAACCAAAAAAGAACAAAAGGAAATACTTGATGAGCTTTCAGCAGGAAAAATAAATATCATCATAGGTACCCACCGTTTATTGTCAAAGGATGTGAAATTCAAGGATCTTGGATTGCTTATCATAGATGAGGAACAGCGTTTCGGTGTGAAAGCAAAAGAAAAGCTGAAATTCATGCGGGAAAATGTTGACGTGCTTACGCTTACGGCAACACCTATTCCCAGGACATTAAATTTTTCTCTTCTGGGAGCGAGAGATCTTTCAATCATTAATACTCCTCCCAAAAACCGACAGCCGATTCATACCGAGATAATAAATTTCGATAAGAAGGTAATAGCAAATGCCATTATCAGGGAGTTATCCCGGGGGGGACAGGTATATTTTGTTAATGACAGGATCGCAAAGCTGGAACAGCTGGCTGAAATGATAGAGGAACTGGTTCCGTATGCGAAAGTAGCGGTTGCATACGGACAGATGACGTCATCTCAGCTTGAGAAAGTTATGATGAGATTTTTGGAGAAAAAAATTAATGTTCTGGTTTGCACGAAGATAATCGAATCAGGGCTGGATATCCCGTCGGTGAACACGATAATAATAAACCGGGCGGATAATTTCGGTCTTGCGGAACTTTACCAGCTCAGGGGCAGGGTAGGCCGTTCGAACATAAAATCATTTGCATACCTTATCACTCCTCCTCACAGCTCGCTTACGAAAACAGCAATAAGAAGGCTTCATGCTCTTGAGGAATTCACCGAGCTTGGTTCGGGGCTTAACCTTGCCTTAAGAGATCTTGAGATTAGAGGGGCTGGTAACCTGCTCGGCAGGGAACAGAGCGGTTTTATTGCTGAGATAGGATTTGACATGTATATGCAGCTACTTGATGAAGCTGTCACGGAATTAAAAGGATCGGAGCTCGGTATAGCATTGGCAGAATTTATTCCCCAAACACCACAGCCGAAGAAAAAGGAAAAGGAAGTCATTATTGAATCAGATATCAGCATATTGATACCGGAATGGTACATTGATGAAGAGAATACGAGACTGGACATTTATCAGAGATTATCCGGTGTCCGGTCAATTGATGAGTTGAACGGGATCAGGGACGAGATGGTTGACAGGTTCGGGAAACTGCCTGATGAAGTCCTCGCTCTTCTAAAGCACGTTGAACTTAAATTGCTTGCACAAATTTTTGTATTTGAGAAAATTAATATTAAAGGGAACAGCGTAGAACTATATTTCGATCTCAGCGAAAATAATGCTGCAATTACAAACGGGTGGTTAGGAAAAATTGTTAATTATTTATCTGAAGAAAAGGACACAGGAATGAAACTAGTCCAAACTAAATCTGCTCTCGCGCTCCACTACCATCTTATGCATGCCGGCAATTCTATAGAAAAATTATCTGAGGTTGGCAGATTCATTGAAAAGCTTAAAAATTTGTAGAATTCTTACTACAAATGCATTTTTTCGGGAATGTAATCTAAAAATTATCTCATAAAAATTCTTCAATTGATTTTTATTCCACGTTAGAATATTTTCATACTAATGAAATTACCTGGAATTAAAATTTTTTTGATTTCTCTGCTGCTGGTCACAACAGTTTTAAGGGCTCAATATGTGGATTTTGGCAGGAATAAAGTCCAGTATAATAACTTTGATTGGCACACATTATCAACCGAGCATTTCAGGGTATATTTTTATCCTGAAATGCGAGAGCTCGCTGAGATTGGTGCGTCGTATGCTGAGGAGGCTTTCAAGATGCACCAGCAAAACTTTCTATACACTCCTGCTGATACAATACCTATCATTTTCTATGCAACACCCACGCATTTCTCGGAAACGAACACTACGCCCGGTTTCATACCCGAGGGAGTAGGGGGATTCTTTGAATACATAAAAGGCAGGGTAGTGATACCATATGACGGATCTCTGGGTAATTTTAAGCATGTTATCAGGCATGAGCTGACACACGTTTTCATGACAGCGAAGCTCATTCACATTCTCAGCACACACAGGCAAACACCTGATAGGGCGCCGCCGCTGTGGTTCACGGAAGGATTAGCTGAGTACTGGTCTACAAAATGGGACGAGACCGCGGAGATGGTAATAAAGGATGCTGTTCTCAATAATACTATGGTTGGCCTTTCGGACTGGACAGACTATTATGGAACGTTCTTCATGTATAAGATGGGACAGAAAGCACTTGAGTACATTGACCAGACATACGGACACGAAAAAATATTAATGCTCCTGGAAAATTTTTGGATGAGTGATGATTTTTCCACCGTCATGGAACGAACAATAGGAAAGGATTATGAAGCTTTCGACAGGGAATGGTTGTATTATTTAAAGAAATTGTACTTCCCCACATTGACAACTGACGATAATCCTTCGGCGAAAACCGAAACTGTATACGCGAGGGGATTCGGGCATAAGCCTGCGTACTACGCTGATGGAAAGGACGAGGAAGTTTATTTTATAGGAAACAGAACTGGTTATACGAGCATCTTTAAAATTAACCTGCACGACAGAAGAAAACAACCGGAGCTTGTACTTGAAGGCGAAAAATCGAACGAGTTCGAATCGTTCCATTTTTTCAGAACAGGGTTGGGTATATCTTCCAAAGGAATCCTTGCTTTTCCAACCAAGAGTGGTGAAAATGATGTTCTTCATCTTTATGATATTAAAGAGAAGAAGATAATCGATGAGTTTAGATTTAAAAATATTGTACAGATCGGCTCCCCCTCTTTTTCGTCTGATGGGAATAAAATTGTATTCGCCGGTCTGGACATGGGAGGTAAAAGTGACCTATATATATTTGATATCCTGTTACAACAATTAACCCGTTTAACGAATGACTATTATGATGATCGTGATCCGGATATTTCACCGGACGGAAAGATTATAGTATTTTCTTCGGACCGGACGTCATATGGCAAGAAGAATGATTATAACCTTTTCCTTTACAGTCTTGAGAATAATTCTATAAAATATTTGACCTGCGGAGACCAGGTGGATTATTCCCCGCAGTTCTCCCGTGACGGGAAAAAGATAATATATACATCTACTTCAGGGAATGTACAAAACATCTGGTATATGGATCTCAGTCCGTCTTCCTCATCGGAGAAAAATGGGGATTCATCAGGTGTTGGTGACCAGCGTACAAAGAAATTGACCAATTTTACAACCGCAGCTTTTGACCCGAAGTGGGCGGGTGATAACAGGATAGTCTTTTCATCTTATGAAAATGGAACCATAAATGTAAGGATGCTAAATAATATCAGTTCTATAGTAGATACACCCAGGGCAGTGAAAACAATAACATATGATAGAATTAAGGATCAATGGTACGTAAATAAAATCGCAGGAATTCCCAGGAAGAATGAACTCAGATATCAGAAGGAATACTCGCTTGACATTGCTACCAGTAATATTTCGAACGACCCGGTATTCGGAACGAATGTGGGCGGGATACTTGCGTTGAGCGATATTCTCGGAAATGACCAGTTCTATTTTCTGATTTACAATAATTCTCAAACAGGCGAAGAATTTTTTAAAAGCTTCAATATTGCGATATCGCGGGTATCGCTTGAGCACAGGCTTAATTACGCTTACGGTGTATACCATTTATCCGGATTAAGATATGATTACGGTGATGAATTTGCTTATTACGAAAGGGACTTTGGAGGTTATTTCGCATTAAGTTATCCTCTATCATTTTTCAGGAGGATAGAAGCGAGCATCTCGCTTGCGAATTCATTCAGGGATCTTACCGAGACAGGGTTGATAAACAGGCGGGCACTGCTTCTGACAAATTCAGTAGCATACGTTAAGGACAATTCCATCTGGGGTCCTACCGGTCCATTGGACGGGAACAGATTTAATACAACGTTAAGCTACACAACTGACATACAATATTCAAATGTAAACTATATTTCATTCATTGTCGATTACCGAAGATATTTTCGTCTGTCAAATACGATAGCTCTGGCAGGAAGGGTGGAGTACCTTATCAATTCGGGTAAAGAAGCCCGCAGATGGTTCATGGGAGGTAGCTGGGATCTTAGAGGCTATCCGTGGTTCTCTATAAGAGGAAAGAAGCTGTGGCTGGAGAACTTAGAATTACGGTTCCCGCTTATCGACCTTTTTGCCGTACACTTTCCTCTGGGAATCAATTTTGATTTCCCTTATATCAGGGGTGCACTATTTTTCGATGCGGGAAATGCATGGGATGATACTTATGATGAAACGCTCGGCAGTGTTGGGGGCGGAGTCAGGATAAACTTGTTCAATATTATTGCTTTAAGATGGGATATGGGTAAAAGGATAGAAAATAATTTTAAGCACTTCCAAACTGGGTTCTTTTCACAGTTCTATTTCGGATGGGATTTTTAGGATAATTTGTAAAATCTGTTTAAAAAACTCCGTTTTCATTTTGCTCATACTCTTTATAATTCCTTGAATAAAAGATGTCATCTTAGTAATATTGTGAATAAATAATATAAGCGGGAATAGCTCAGTTGGTAGAGCGCAACCTTGCCAAGGTTGATGTCGCGGGTTCGAGCCCCGTTTCCCGCTCTTGCCATTGCTGTAGATTTTAGCTCTAATCCTGCAACCCGCTGCAGGCGGGCGAATCCGATCTTATAGTAGAGTTTTAGTTCATTAAAAAAACAGTAAGGCGACGTACCCAAGTGGTTAAGGGAGAGGTCTGCAACCCGCTGCAGGCGG